>JARGOJ010000823.1 GCA_029210225.1 Planctomycetota bacterium | reverse complement strand
GGGTGTGCGTCCGAAACCAGATAGCCTCCGGGAGTGGTTTGAAAACCCAACTCGTATGCCTAATCAGATTGAGCAGATTGAGCTGAGCTACCGGGGCTTCTACCTAAACCGCACTCAAAACGGCCAACTCCAGTTGACCTCCAACAGCGGTGAGGTCCTCGCGATCACGAAGAACGGAATCCTCTATCGTCTATGGTTCGGCAACCTCGCCTATGGTGACACCGACCAAATCAGCGGTGGTGGCGGCATTTTGAAGAAGGGTGAGGATGCAAAAGCCAAAGGCCCCGCTGACAACCGCTTCCTCATGATCGTTCCGAACATCGATAACTCTCAGTTCCCCGCTCCACAAAAGCCAGTCAAGAAGCCTGGTCAAAGCGAAGAGGACTTCAAAAAAGCGCGAGAAGCTTTCACCCGTAAGATGTCGGAGTATGCCACTTGGTCTCAAAACGCCCAACGCGCTCTTGTAGAAGCAAACCGCCGTTTTGCACGCTGGTATTACCTCATCAGTGAAAAGCAATTCCGTGAACTTCGCCCGAAGCGAGTCGAACTTGTCGACAAAGAAAAGCCGAAGAAGGACGATCACAAAGGCCACGACCATGGCGAAGAGGATGGAAAGCTCCCTTTCGTTGAGCCACCCAAGAAACCTGTTGGCCCTGTCAAATCCGACAAGGACAAGAAAGAAGAGCCAAAGAAGGTCGAGCCTAAAAAAGAGGACCCTGTTAAGAAAGAGGAGCCTAAGAGAGAGGACCCCAAGCTTCCTCCTAAAAAGACAGCTCCTCCTAAGAAAGAAGAGCCTAAGAAAGAAGAGCCCAAGAAAGAGCAGCCCAAGAAGGTTGAGCCTAAGACGGAAGAACCTAAAAAGGCTGAACCGAGCAAGGACGCTCCAAAGAAGAATTGACTCGACTAGCAAAGCATCAAAAAAGCGAGGAGCCCTTTTGTGGCTCCTCGCTTTCATTTTGTCGTTATAGCAAGACGGCACTCACAGCATTTCGCTAGCAGAGCATCGTCTCAATGTCTTCTATTTGATGTCTTTGCCTTTACCAATCTGAAGGATGCGCCAGCTCTTCATTTCTTCTCGGTCTTCGGAGACAACTCCACCAGTGTCTTTAGTGAGCAGCACACCGCTCGCCTCAAGGACATAGCAGTTCATCCCAGTTGGCCCTACCTTCTCGTTTAGAAAACTCAACACAGCGAATTGCAGAGGGTTCTTATCGCCGTATCGCTTAGGTATCGCGCAGATGTAGTAGGAGTCCTTTTTATCCCAGGTCTTCGTAAAGCGGACTTCTAGTTTGTAGGGCGCGGGATCGCTGAAGAGCCCCTTTGTATCGACAGTTATTGGGTTCTTTGGGTCTTCTTTGATCCGATCGAAGACCTTGAATACAGCTTGAATGGCCGCGATCTCGTTCATCTTAACCTCTGCTTTCTGGTCCCCAGTTTTAGCCAGATAGAGCAGTGGGATAAATGCCGCGAGCGTCATTGCGATCCCTAACGGCGCTAGCACATAACGACGAGAATGGTCGCCCGCTCGCAGCGGCAAGCGGCAACGATGGATGCTATAGCCTGCGGCGACACAGGCGCCGATTCCCCAACAAATGAAATAGCCGGAGTAAGCGGCGATGGTTAAGCCAAGAACCAAGCCCATACAGAAGGCGTCTTGGATTCGCTGTCTGCGTATGAGGTCCTCGTCGCGCTCTTGCCAGCTCAACCTGAGGAACAGCGCCGTGATAGGCATAAGAAGCGCCAGAAAAATATAGAGGTCGAGGCTGATAACGTTCACAACGTAGACTCCTTTTTGAGAAAAGCTTCGCGGCGATCAAGAACTGCAGAGTGACCCTAGCGAGCCATAACCGCTTCTTGAAGCGCGTAAAAGAGGCTCTCTCGATCGCGTTCAGCATCTTCATAAATGGAGCTGACAGGATTCCCGTGGCCTTGTTGCAGAGAATCCATACGTTGTCGTGCGTCGCGGTAATGTGGGCTGAGTTCGAGGACCGTCGCATAAATGTCGAGGGCGTCTTCCCAAGTGCGATCGTCTTGCTCAAGCACCTGGGCGTAGTAATAGAGCGACTCAAGATCATTCGGGCCGACAGTGTCTGAAAAGCTGACGTCGAAGTATGTCTTCGCGTCGGCCAAGCGTCCGATCAAACCGTAAAGAATGGCGACCACCCTGCGCGCCGGAAGCGCGTCGGGGTCTTCGTCGGGCACTCGGGTCAGCTCTCGAATCGCCTCGTCGATCTGGCCAAGAACGAAATACAAGATGCCCGCTTCGTAGTGCTTATTGTCCCCTCGCCAGCTATCGGCGACGGCCTTCCAATCTTCAAGCTCTTTGAACAAGCCCCGCGCCTTAGCGTTTGAGCCTGCCTGAAGGAAGAGATCGGCGGCCTCGCGAATCTGACCGTTCTGTTCAAACTCTTCAGCTTGGGCCATCAACGAGTGATTGTTATTGCCCGGTAGGTTGTTTCGGCGAAACAAACCAGTGTTCCGTGAGCTTTGTGGAGGCGGAGGCGCCCCCCGACGCAAGCCCTCACGCTGAGGCGGACGACTTGGTCGTGCTTGGGGAGGAGGCGGTGGTGGATTCCGCCGGCGTCCAGAGGGCGGAGGTGGTCGCCGAATACCGCTCCGTGTCGCGGAGGGGGGAGGTGGAGGAGGATTCTGCTTGGTCACGCGATTGAGCGCACCGGTTAGACGTCGGGTGGGAGTGCGTCGAACTCCTTGACCTGGTGCCTGGCCTCTGGCCGGACGCATGATCCCTGATTGCTGAGCGTTTGGCGGACGTGGCGGCGGGTTCTGCGGTGGGCCTCCAGGGTTGCGGCGGCGAGGAGGAGCCGGCGCTTTGGCTCCTCCAGGTACGGCGCCAGGGAGACGGTGCAATGCCGAAACATCGGCCTGGAGATTGCGGGGCATTGGGTTTCCGCGAGTGGCTCTCCGAGGTCTTTGATTCGGCGCTTGCCCGAGGGCGCCGGTTCGTCGAGTGCGTCCGCGAGGGCGATTGGGCACGCCATGAGGTGGTGTTTGCGGCGCGGATTGAGGACGGGGGGGTCTGGCTGGCCGACTGTTTCGAGGCGCTTGGGGAGGTGGGGGAGGAGGAGCCATTCCTGGGCCGAGGGCGTTCATGCGCTCTCGCCATTGCCCTTCGTTTAAGATGCCTTTCTTTCTTGCGTCGTCGTAAAGGCTTGCGGCCCGTTGGAGGTCGCCAATTTCCGCGTAGAGGTCGCCAGCGCTGGGGAGATCACCGACCATGCTTCTCGCTTGGGCGAGGCAACGTATGGACCTTTGCTGATCGCCAAGCTGCTGATAAATTTGGGCGGCGGCGTCGAATTTCCGATCTTCTTCAAGGATTTGAGCAGCGCGGGGGCGATCACCAACCTTCATGAATAGGTCGACGGCTTCTCCCCTGAGGCCGATTCGTTGAAGAAACTCGGCCGCGAGTTCTGGGCTCCCGTTTCGCTCATAGAGCCATTGAATTCGATCAATAAGCTCTCGCTGCCATGCTGTGATGGCGCCATCTCCAAATCCGTCCTCGGGACAACTCAGCGCTAACTCAGAGGCATCAATGGCCCGCATGTGATTGCCGGCTTCTTCAAACAAATCTCCGGCTGCTGAGAACTCCCTTTGGTTCATAAGAACCTGGGCCCGTTCATTGAGGCTGGTCTCAGCATCGACTGGGGATGCTGGAGCCCCTTGCGAGACCTCGTGAGGATCGAGCCCCGCTCCGTACTCGTTCTCAGCGGGCTTAGGAATCGGTTGGGTCAGATCGACCTCAAGCTGCTCAGGCGCCCCGGTCGGATAGTTCGGTTCTGGTGGTCCGGTCGGATTTCCTCGTCCTCCCATGAGGTTGGGTGTGGAGGTTCCGGCGACCCGTCGAGCGTTCATTTACGAGCCAGCATCTGGCTCTGCCTCAGGAGGCCGGGTACTGGGGAGAGTGCTTTCGTCCGCGGCGCGCGCTTGAACAATGCTGGTAATCAGCTCGCGAATTTCTGTGGCCTTCTGGAACTCACCGCGTTTTTGGAAGACCTCAGGAATGCCTTCAGCTAATGAGACTCCGGCCAGAAATTCTCTCGCTTGGTCGAAGTCAATCTCCTCCATGTTCAAGTAAACATGGGCGGCGACGGTGTTCCGTTCTCGTAACGCGAGGGGCGTGAGAGACGTCGCATCAGGCTCGTAGTTTGAGAAGAGGTCCTTCCAGATCGCGAGCGCCTCATCGTGCATGCCAGCTAACTCAAGTGCTTCCGCCTCGTCCCGGGACAAACCCATTTCACGAAAAAGGGTCGCGGCCTTTTTGTGTTGGCCGATCTTGCTATACATGCGAGCGACGGAACGAAGATCTTTCAGCTTCCGATAGCAACGCTCAGCGGCTTCAAACTCTCCGAGTTCCTCGTAGGTAATTGCCGCCGTTGAGTGATTTC
>JARGOJ010000004.1:17142-29874 GCA_029210225.1 Planctomycetota bacterium | reverse complement strand
ACGAGAGCAGCGAGCAAATCCGTGAAGACGATGATTCTAAGAGTGACTGGACCACAAAAGATGGATTTGGTGATAGCGCTCCAAAAGGCTACGTCCGTTACCTCATGCACCCATACGGTTTCGCCGGTGGACTCAGCTCTGCGAATCCATACGTGACCATGGAACGCTTAGAGAAAGTTTTCGGCGGCAAGTTAAAGCGCAACTCCCTCGACGAAATCGAAGGCGCTGCTGCAGATAACGACGAGTCTGGAGAATGATCTTTTGTAGGAAGTGAAGAAAGCAGTGCTTTCCCTCGTTTCCAATAACAAGGCTCTTAAGTAGAATTGCGAGCGGGCTTATCGGCCCGCTCGTTTTGCATTTTGATGTGGAGAATAGAATTTATGAGAAAGACCATTGTTCTAAGCGGTCTGGTCTTAGGCGCGCTCTTGCTTCTGACCCCTTCCCAAGCGTTTAGCCAAGACAAGAAAATAGAGATGGCTAAGTTTGCTCCCAAGTGGGAAGTCGGAGATTGGTGGGAAGTTGAGACCTTCGTTCCCGACCTGAAGGCGGCGATTACAGGTCGTCCCAAAGAAATGAAGCCATCGCTTCCAGGCTATCCTCCACTCAACAATGGAATCCCCGAGGGCTTCAAGCGCGGCGCGAAGTTTCGTTTGGAAGTCATGAAGCTCGACGCTCACCTCTCCGAGTTGGACGACAAGCCTGAGAAGGGCGCCAAGAAAGAGAAAGACGAAAAAGACAAAGAAGGCAAAGGGGAGACAGAGCCTTCGGAGAATTACTATCTCGTTAAGATTTCCACAATCGGCGTCACTCCTGCGCGTCACGCTGAAGCGCTCTACGCGGTCGCAGACCTTGCTTTAGGTGAGGTTCGCTATTCCTTGGGGAGCGGCAAGCGAAAGACCACGGTCAAGTGTTTTGGAACAGCAACCTTGGCCTGCGCTGCGAACAACATCTTTGGCTTTCCTTTTGATTGGCCCGATATGGTCGCGGCTCTCAAAAAGGAAGCAGAGCTGAAGGCTAAGAGCCTCAAAATGATTCAGAAGCAGAGCAGCAAAGAGAACAAAGACAAGTCGAAGACTTTCACTGTGACCCTTCAGGAAAAGAAAAAGAAGAAGGGCTCCAAGAGCAAGTATGCGGTTCAACAGATTTGGGATACCGGTCGGCCATTTTGGTCGGAGTATCAATCAAGTCAGATGAACGCACGCTTGTTAAAGTGGAAGAAGAAAAACAAATAATCAATGAGCGCGACGAGTCTCTTTATGGGAGGCTCGTCCTCGACTCAGAGATTCTTAATCTGTGACCCGACATTTTCGTTTCAAAGTTCGTGTCAACGTGAAACAATGCAACGGAAATGTACAGAGTCGCTGATTGCAAACCGAGTCATTTCGCCATTTTACAAAATTCTAACCTTTGGCCCCATCCTTGCAGTTGGATTAGGCATGTAAGGAAAGAAACGTCTTAGTGGGTTGTTTGTCTAGATAAGAAAGAGGAGTAGGTCATGCGCCAACGCAAGAGCGGTCAGGGTATGACGGAGTACATCATCATAGTCGGATTGATTGCCATTGTTTTGATCTTCGCGGTCAAGCAGTACGGTAAGACAGTCGACGTTGCGATTCAGGGTGGCACCACCGGAGTCGAAGGCGTCGTTGATGATATGCCCGGCGACAATCCTGTCGATACAACTCCAGTCCCCGATACAACAACACCTCCAACTCCGCCAGGATAACTGGTGCAGGACTTCATTGGTGTGTTGTTTTAGGAAGAGTAGGTTAGATCTTGGGACCTTGGCGAAAGATACAACGAGGCGCGACGGTCGGACTTTTGGGTTTGGGCATGATCGCGTTTGGTCTCGTTCTATTAGGTCGAGATGGGGAAGCGCTGCGCGCTTTTGAGCGTCTCACTGGCCCTGAATTCGTATTGTCTCCTCTCCCTGGTTCCGAATCGGAGCCGGTGCGTCTCGCTCAGACCTCCCATGGTCCAGAGTGGATCCAGATGTGCCGCTCATCAAAATCAGTCTCACAGATCGTCGCCGACTACGAGAAAGTCGCGGCTCGCGACTCGATGCAACTGAGTCGCTCTCTCGCCCCCTACATTAAGCATGAGGCTGGGCATCTTGGGATGATCACTTGGATCGATCACAAGGGTCGCCGCCTCGGCGTTGTCGCCTTTCCAATCGTTGACGGACGGTCAAGCCGATACGTGCTTTTTCAAGCCGGAGTTATGGCGGCCGAATCTAAATCAACACCGGTTCTTCCCCTTGGCGTTCAGGCGCCACCAGGGACGCGAACACTTTTTGACATCCGTCGCCATGAACAAAACATGAGTTATTGTCAGGTGCCTGGAAGTCCAGCCAACGTTCTCGCCGACATGGAGAAGCGTTTGCAATCTGCTGGTTGCACTGTCGACCAACAATCCAATAGAATTTTGGCCACCCGTGCTCAGGGTCAACAAATGGTCGCGCTTCGATTTGAGAAGGACGATCAAGTTGGCTTCCTCACTGTGAAAATGGGGAAAGAGCCTGGCTGCACGGATGTCTCACTGATAACGCGCAAAAAGTAACCTTTGAAAGCGAAGTTCTATGAACAACAAACTCGCCCTGATTGTGGCTGTCGTGCTCGGTATTTTATCGATCGTCGGCATCAACATGTATATCCAGAAAATTAAGCAGGATTCGATTCGAGGTGAAGAGCTTGTCGACGTCTACGTGGCCAGCAAGAGAGTTGCTGCCGGTAGTGTGATCGAGGAGAGTTTTGTTGCGGTGAAGCAGATTCCTTCGAAGTTTGTTCGATCCTTGCGGGGCTCTCAAATCAAAAAACGTGAAGCCATCGTCAACTCAACGGCGCTTATCGATATCGAAGAAAACCAGATTATTCAAAGCTATCACGTCGACGCAGACTTCAAAGTTGGCCAAGGTTTGGACTTCAAGTCGACTTACCGGGCCATCACGATCAAGGTCGATGCCGTCAGCGGAATCGCTGGCATGCTTCGCCCTGGAGACTGGGTCGATGTTATTGGCTGTTTTGAACTTCAAGGTTTTGGCGTCGGTGGGGTGAAAATTCCTCAGATTACCTCGGTCTTAATGCGTCAAATCAAAGTGCTCGCAACCGACCAACAAACAGACCCCAATTCAAAATCAGCGCAGTTTGCATACCGCACAGTCACACTCCGCGTGAATCCAGAACAAGTCACTAAAGTGGCACACGCTCAAATGTTCGGTAAAATCTTTCTAGCGAAGGTTCAAGACTCGGCGCTCAAAGATCGAAACAGCTACCCAATGACCGCTGATCGATTGCTCAAAGAGTCGGAGCAAGAACTTCAGAAATACCAGAAACAGAAGTAAAAGCGGCGTTTCCAACTGATAGGAGTGTGATCGTGCCGATTTTGGTTATCCGTGATTCCCGCAACGGCAAGGTCAAAGAGATCTCTCTCAATCGATCTCGATTCACTATTGGTAAAAGCGACTGGAATGATCTGGTCCTTCCTCGGAAAACAATTTCTCGTGAGCACTGTGTGATCTTCCGCAAGGGCGCAAGTTATCTCCTTCGCGACCTCGGCAGCACCGCCGGAACTCTCCTCGACAACAAGCGCATCGAAGCCGATATCCCCCTCGGGCACAACGCTCGGATAAGCCTCGGGGAATTCGAGATCGTCTTCAAGGCCGGACCCGGGGAAGCAGCGGCTCGACCCGATAAAAAGTCCCAAAAAGGCTCGGCTCCCGAAGCCGCCAACCCAACGGGAATGCCCGCTCCTGTCATGGAAGACGGCGAAGACGTCGACCCTTTCTTGCTGGTCCAACGGAAGATTCACGGGCAGCTCTTCAGCGCCCGTGAACTCAAAAATGTCGACTTCGATAAGATCAGCGATGAAGAAGCTCGGGAGAAGACCGAGAAGGTCGCCATCAAGCTCATTCGTGAGTTCGCTGGTCGAGGCGAGATTCCTAAATCGATCGATAAGCGGGCCTTGCTCAAAGCTGTTTTAGACGAGGCGCTCGCGCTTGGCCCCCTCGAAGACCTCCTCGCCGACGACAACATCAGCGAAATCATGGTCAACGCCTGGAACCGCATCTTCTGTGAGACTCGCAGCGATGGAATGATTCTCTCCGACAAGAAGTTCACCTCCGATGAACAGATTATCAACGTGATCCGCCGAATCATCGCGCCTCTCGGCCGACGCATTAACGAACAAACACCTCTCTGCGACGCCCGCCTCAAAGACGGCTCCCGTGTGAACGCCATCATCCCACCGCTCGCGGTGTCCGGCCCCGCGGTCACTATTCGTAAGTTCCCCAAAGAGCGCCTGGGAATTGAAGACCTAGTGAACTTCAAATCCATGACATGGCCCATGGCCAAGTTCCTCGAACTCTGCGTGAAGGAACACCTCAACGTCGTGATTTCTGGGGGAACAGGTTCCGTAAAAACGACCCTGCTCAATGTGATCTCTAGCTTCATTCCAGGCAAAGAGAGAATCGTGACGGTGGAGGACATTTCGGAATTGTCCCTGCCGCAGATTCATGTTGTCACATTGGAAGCGCGGGCCGCCAACCTCGAGGGCAAAGGCGCCATTCACATTCGCGACCTCGTGAAGAACTGTCTGCGTATGCGTCCCGATCGTATTGTTATTGGTGAGTGTCGTGGAGGGGAAGCCCTCGACATGCTCCAGGCCATGAACACTGGTCACGACGGATCGCTGACGACGCTTCACTCCAATAATCCACGAGAGTGTATGGCTCGCCTGGAAACCTTGGTCATGATGGCGGGAATGGACCTGCCGCTTAAGGCCATTCGCGACCAGATGGCGAGCGCCGTTCACCTTGTGATTCAGCAGGCCCGTCTCGCAGACGGTAGCCGTAAAGTGACTCATATCACGGAAGTCTGTGGAATGGAGGGGGAGACGATCACCCTCCAGGACATCTTCCTACACAACCAAACCGGTTTTGACCGAAAAGGAAAAGTCTTGGGCTATCACGACGCCACCGGGGCTGTACCAAACTTTGTCCAGAAGATGCGCCGGCGAGGCATTAAGGTTGACATGTCGATCTTCAAGCCGTCCCATAAGGAGGAGAATCTTGGTTGATGCCTCGCTGACTTTGTTGGCTGTTGAACAGGGACTGACGGTCATTGAAATCGCTTTGATGCTCGTGAGCTTTGTGGCGGTCGTGGTCTTTATCTTGGTTGGCCACGCTCTCTTCAGTGAAAGCTGGAAGAGTTATGAAGAGAAGTTCCTCGAAGAAGCAGAGCGGACTCTCGAAGATGTTTTCCTGACCATTCCGCCCCAGCAACTTCTCTTCCTTGGCTTTGCGTCAGGCTTCATGGTTATGTTCCTGGCATACGCAATGACAGAGGGTTTCATACTCTCCATGGTGCTAGGAGTGATAGGCTTCAACATTCCTAAGCAAGGCTTGCGCTTCTATCGAAATCGGCGGATTCACAAGTTCAGTGAGCAGCTGGTCGATGCCCTGTCAACATTGAACAACGCCTTGCGCTCTGGTTTTGCCTTGCCTAAGGCCTTTGCGCTGCTTGCCAAAGAGATGCCCAAGCCCCTCTCGCAGGAGTTTAAGATTCTTGGCCATGAGTTGAGGCTCGGGCAGGAAATGGACGAGGCGCTCAAGAATATGTATGAGCGAGTGCCCAGTGAGGACCTCGACCTCCTTATCACCTCGATTGCGATCTCACAGAGCGTCGGTGGTAACTTGACGGAGGTCTTTGAGAAGATCGCGCACACGATTCGTGAACGGCACCGCATTGAGGGCCGAATCGACTCTCTGACAGCTCAGGGGAAAATGCAGGGCATGGTCGTGGGTATGTTGCCGCTCTTCATGTTTGGCGCCTTGCATTCCATGGACCCTGAGACACTCAAGCCGCTTTACACAACCTGGCTGGGTTATGGAGTGCTTGCGCTAGTCCTTGTCTTGGAGTTCCTGGGTTTTTATTTCATCCGTAAGATCTGTGATATTGAGGTTTAGTCTCTGTGGAAAATATTCAGATCTTCCTTCTGAGCATGTTCTTTGCGTTCTCTTTGGGTCTCGCGCTTTGGTCGATGTTATCGCTCAACCAAGAGGCGAGAAGTGGGTCCTTTGAATCTGAGGATCTCTTTACCGAAGGCGCGTTGTTCAAGTTGTTCCTTCCGTATATCCAGACTTTGGGACGGAAAATTGAGTCGATCAGCGCGACTGAAAAGATGCGCAACGATATCCTCAAAAAACTCAACGCGGGTGGCAAGGCCGACTTAATCTCACCGGCTGAGTTTATTGCAACTCAGGTTTATTGTGGAATTGGGGGTCTCTTAGCGGGCCTCTATTTCGACTTTATGCTCGACCTCGGTATCGAAATCGTCATCGGTTTTTACCTCCTCGGTTTCCTCATGCCCACGCTGAGCCTCAACGACACGATTAAGAAGCGGCAAAAGGCCATCAAGCGGGTCTTGCCTTACACCCTCGACCTCTTGACTCTGGCAGTCGAGGCGGGTCTCGACTTCACCGCAGCCTTGACTCGCATCGGTCGCAAGATTGGTGATAACCCTCTCAACAAAGAGATTACGCGCCTCGTTCGAGATTTATCGATGGGTAAATCGCGAAGCCAAGCGCTGAAGGATATGGCTGTCCGAACCGGCGTCGAAGAGCTTGGAATCATTGTTTCTGCGTTGGTGCAGGCGGACGAGTTGGGGGCGAGCCTCGGTCCGACGCTTCGGATTCAGTCGTCGGAGATGCGCCGGAAGCGATTTGACGCGGCGGAGAAGGCGGCTATGCAGGCGCCGGTGAAGATGCTCTTTCCTTTGATCGCGTTTATCTTCCCGATCATCTTCCTGATCATTTTTGGCCCGATTGTTATCCAGTTTTACTATGACGATCCATTGGGTAACTAATGAGCGGAGAGGAAGAAAAGAAAGCCTGGGAGAGCGGCGGACGGGTGCTCATCAAACGGTCTGGAGGCGTTCTAGTTCAAGACTTAGAGCTGGCTAACAACTCTTGGACTCGTTTCAAGGGGCTCATGTTTCGCTCTTCTTTGCCAAAACACGGCGGATTATGGCTTACGCAGTGCTCCAGTATTCATATGATGTTTATGCGCTTCCCTATTGACGTCATATGGTTAAATTCAAAGAGAGTCGTCTTGAAAGTGTCGTCGAGTGTCGCGCCCTGGTATGGAATGGCGTTTTGTTGGAATGCTTGGGTGGCCTTGGAGCTTCCTGCAGGGAATGCAGCGGAAGTCCAGGTCGGTGACGAACTGATCCGGGAGTAAGAAAGGGAGGCCCGGGACATGCCGGTATTAGAAGTCTTAACTGGAGATCTAGAAGGTCGGTCTTACCCGATTGACGATCAGACTTTTTCTATCGGTCGGCAATCAGATAATGACATCGTCCTCCCCAAAAAATACATCTCCCGACGCCACGCCGAGATCCAACGTCGGCGAAATCAATACGTCATCCGGGGCTTGTCCGATAAGAACCCCATCTTCCATGACAACCGAGAAAAACCCGAGTTAGTCTTGGAGGACGGCGAAGTCTTCGAGATTTGCGATGTCCGCTTCCGATTCCTCGTGAAGGGCGTCAGTAACGTTGAGGCCCGAAGTCATGAGGCGAACCGTCAGCAGAAGCACCGCTTCGAGGCCGACAGCGGGCGCAAAGACGACTTCGACGACGACGATCCCTCGCGGGCCGCGACCGGTCAGTTTGACGCGGCTGAAGACGAAGGCTGGGACGACAGCTGGGACGACGAACCTCAGGGCAAAGCACCGCCGAAGAAATCTGTTCAATTTGACGACGAGAGCAGCGACGACACTGAAGCCTTGGCACGAGAAATCTCTGCCGTGCGTCAACGCGGCGCGTCAACTAAAGGTAAACCAAACACCCGTCGGAACTCGGCCATCAAAAAGAACTCGGCTATCAAAAAGAACTCCGCTATTTCGAAGGGGTCTGCAGCCCGAGGCTCAGCTATTGACGGCATTGAATCGGAGTCGATCGAAGGGCCACGGGAGCAAATTGTCTTTGGAGCCGATGACGGCGAAGACTATGACGATGACGAGAAGACGGGAGTTGTGAATCTAAATGGTTCCGACGATGAGCAAACCGGCATGCTCGACCTCATGGACATCGACGCACCGATTGCCGATCCATTTGAGAACAAGAATAAGGTCAACAAGAAGGATCAGGACAAGTTCTTCAAGGCGCTTTCGGCAGTTGGCCTGGGGGCCATCCTCGTCGCGGTTCTCATGGTCTTGCTCCTCGACACCAAGGATCCTCCAGTTCACCGCGTCAATGAGGAGCCCTTTCAATCGGCGATAAAGCAGTCAGCGGTCAAAGAGATTGATTTCCCTGCGAATGATCCTCCAGACGCGTTGATGCGCGATCCGGAGACCCCGACTCCTATTCAGTACACCGCGTGGATGACCATTATTGACGATCCCGTGGCCCGTGTCGATTGGATCATGCCGAGCCTTAAGCGTCGTGCCGTGTTCCTGGTGACGGGTAAGAAAGAAGGACAAACGAGCTTTGTCCTTCGATACAAATACAAAGGGGACACGAAGGAATTTCCGGTTGTCATTTCTGGTAAGAGCGAGCGCGATAAAAAGCGTGCGCGGCGCATGGAAAAGATGGCTGGAAACTCGATCGTCGAAATCAAGTCGGACATCCGCCGTAACCTGGGCCAGGGCGACCAGCTTTGGAGTGAGCGTCTTAGCCGTGGGTCTTCAGAGAACTTTGCGCGGGCTCTCGACCATTATCGTTTGGCTGGGGAAGGTGTTGAGATCCTAAAGAAGAAGATCGTCACCGTCGACTCTGATTTCTTCGCATTGAAAGACCTTGTGCAGCAGAAGATTGAAACGGCTGAGAATGGCTACAAGAAGTTCTACGAGAAACAGCGAGCTCTTTATACAGAATACCGTCGTTCCCAAAAGAATAGACAGAAGGAAAAGCGCCAGTTAGAGATGATCCTTGAAGTCATTTATTTCAAGGACGATCCAGAATACAAACGCTTTGAGTTATTCAAGAAGAATTACTACAAGTAACGTGGCGCTTTGAGAGATTGAATTTATGGAATTTGAACTGTTTTTCCGCTATCAGGGTGAAGATCAGAAATTTCCTCTGCCCCAAGGCGAGACTGTTATTGGGCGCAAGGAATACTGCGATCTCTGCCTGGTTGATGGAGGAGTCTCTAAGCGTCACGCACGATTGATTCGTCGAGGCGACCAAGTTGAATTGCATGACGCTGGAAGCCGAAACGGTACTTTGGTTAACGGCGAAGTTGTCGATCAGGTCGAGATCCATCCCGGTGACGTGATTCAAGTTGGAACAATTGCCATCACCCTCATCGAAGCCTCCGCGGCCTCTCACACCTCTTTTTTAGTCGACGACGACGACTTCAATGCGCCCGATGCCTTCGATGACAACAAGATGGGCCAGAGCAAAAACTCTCGCGCCAGCGTTGCCGGAAACTCCGGCGATACCTTTAAGCTCCTCAGCGGAGAAGAAGAGCGCATTGAAACGGCGAAACCAAGCGGCCGATTGACTGTCTACGATTCTGGAAATACAACGGTTTACGACTGTTATGACGACCGTGTCGTGACTCTTGGAACCAAAGAAGGAAACACGGTTGTCCTTGGGGGCGATGGAATCTCTCGCTATCACGCCGAGGTATACAACGACGGCAATGATTGGATCGCGAAAGACCTCGGCTCCAGAAATGGAATCTTCATTAAGCCGAAAGGCGCCAAAGAGCCGGAGAAGCACGACATCTATACTCTTGAGACTGGCGACGAAATCCAGATTGGAACCTGTCGCTTGCGCTTTGAGACCGTCAAACACAGCAATATTGACTTGGCGCAGATGCTTAAAGATCCAAAGGCGAAACCAATCATCGCTGGGGTCGTCATGGTTCTCATCATTGCCTTGTTGCTCATTCCATCCAGTGGCCCCGGGGGCAGCGGCCCAGGCGGGGGCAAGTTCGACTACAAGGGCACGCTCCAAGCAGGAGTGAAGTTTATTCAAGAGAAGAACTACGCCAAGGCCACACAGTATTTCGCTGCGTTGCAGAAGTCTTATCCAAAACAAAAAGCGCCCGGTCTCTTCTTGAAGTTGACCTCAAAGTGGCCCGATCAGTCGAATCCTATTGTCTTTGACTGGGCTGAGGCGCATCAATGGCTGAAAGAGATTCAGACTGAAAATGACACCATGCCAAAGTTCGTCCGCATTTGGGTCGACTCCGAAGCGAAGCGAATTGGATTGAATAAGAAGGCCTTTAATCACTTGCGTGAGGGACAAAAGTCCTTTGAACAGGGAGATAAGGCCAATCGACAGAATCGCTTTGATTCCGCTGTTGAACTCTACGATGACAGTCTTCAATTATTCAGCGCGATTTCACCAAAGAGCGCGTTTTATGATCGCAGCAAAGAACAAGTGAAAATCTTGCGGCGTAAGCTATACGATCTATATTTTAAGAGGGCTGAGACTCACTATACGTCGAAGAGTTCCGAGTGGAATAAGGCCATGAAGAACTACGAGTTAGCGCAAAATTACACGACTGAAAACAGGCAGCTCTTCGCGCTCAAGAAGAAAATGAACAGCTGCATTCGTAATTACGAAGATGAGAAGAAGTATCAACGGGCTGTCGAGATTGTCCAGGGACGTGATTTTAAGCAATACAGCACAGCGCTCGATTTACTGCTTTCTATTGGCAAAGCATCGGATATCTACGATGACGCTGAGGCCTATGTCTATTGGGTTCGCGCCGACCTTAAAGTCCGTGAAGCGACGCGCCTCTACAAAAAAGGCAATGAGAAGTGTCTTGAGCTTATGGACGAAGTGCTCCGAGTGAAGATCTTGGGGCCAGAGGCGCGCCGAGGTGTTCAAACGCGGAAGCAGCGTTGGAACCGTGTGATTACTTCCTATAACGAAGGACGCTCGGCCTTCTTGCAGGGAGCAGTGGGTTACAAGAACGCCAATATATTGCTGAAGGAAGTCATTAAAGAAGAGCGTGATCGTCAGGTTTACTACCGCAATCGTGCGACGAAAATGCTCGATACAATTCGCTCGGCAACTCGCGGGAATGACCGCAACCTGGCTATTCTGGGTCTGAAAGCGCTTAAGAAAGAGAAATTCGCGGATGCGATCTCTTACTTCGATCAACTGCGTCGCTCCAAGACGGCACCAACCAAGTATCTCAAGGCAATCGCCAAGGTCGTTGAGAAGACCGCGAAAGAGCGCCGATGGTTCCACAAGGCCTATTGGGACGTGCTGTTAAAGCGTGACCTCAATCGTTATCAGTGGGCTCATGATGTCTTCTTCATCTTGAAGGAATACTTGCCCAACTCTAATTCGGCCAAGAAAGAGGCGAAGAAGTTCTTCGAGAAGATTGATAAAGAGATTGAATTGCTCGGCCAGAGCCTCGAAAAAGCCAAGGGCGATTGAGTTAGGATCGATTGCGCTGTCAATTAGGAAATGTGCTTTGAAAGAAATGGCCCGGTTTTGACACCGGGCCATTTCTTTGTCGTCTGATCGTTGGAATGGTCCCAATTCTAGACCCGCGCTGCTGAGAATTAGCGCTTGTCGTGCTCATGTATCTTGAGCTTGACGCGCCCACCGGTTTCTGGGAAGTCGTAATTGAGTTGCCCATTCATAAGATGACCGGGGGCTTGCATGGTAAATTTCAATCCCTTTGGTTTGTAGATCACCATGTTCTTTTTGGATGTCAATGTCAGCAAGTTGCGGTGTTGGTTCTTACTTGGAGACCAGATACTGAGGGTACTCCCTACTTTCCCGGTGAAGTCAAATTGGTGCGCTGTCGTTTGGAGTTTGTTTTGACGGTCGAAGTGAATCTCGATGGGGGCATCGTTTTGATCGTCTGGAATCGTCACCGTACCGCCGTACCAGTCCGTTTGTTTCCAAGGAGCTCCCGGGCCTTGAAAATAAATATTGTAGTCGCCTGGATCAATACTTGAGAATGGAAAGACAAGGGACCCGCGCTGCTCGTCCTTGCGAGAGCCCCCGCTGCCCAAGTAGCCTTCGTTGTTTTTGAGGGAGTAGACATGGCAGAAGAGAGTAGGGAGGCTTTCGGGCACAATGAAATGAACCGGTGTCGGCTTTCGCTTGAGAATAAATCGAAACTGAGACTGGTCTTGTGACAGGTGTTGAACTTTGGGAGAGGCCGTTTCATCAAGCCTGAGTTTTTTGGGGAGGCTTCCTTGGTCGATGTGAACGGAGAGACGATGCCATTTCGAGAATCGAAGCGCGACCCGTCCATCTTCATCGGTCGTGCATTCATAATGTGGCAAAGTGTAAACGTCCTTCTCAGTCGTTCCTCCTCCCCAAATCGAAACGTTCTCAATGGGATTTGATTGTTGATCCAGGACTCGGCCGTAAATCTTCACGGCCGGGGCGAGCAGCTCGTTGAGGTCATAAACTCGGGCTTCTTTAATTGTGACGAAGTGGGTCGACGTCAGCGCCACTCCCTTGCCCCAATGGTGAAACAAGAGTCTGTATCTGCCGAGATTTGTGCCGCTGAATTGAAACTGACCTTCCGCGTTTAAGTTCCTGTCGAAGCAGATGCTCATACGAGTGGAGTTGCCTATTTTCTTAGCTTCGGGATAGACGGTGAGGCGAATTTTATCTGCGGAGACGGAGCCGTCGGGGTCTAGGAAACGTCCCTTGACCGTCCAGAGGGGATTTAGCACATAGACTAACGATTTTTGTTCATTGGGCTTCTCTAAGAGGACGTCCTTCATCATTGATCCAGCGCCCGGCGCGGTG
>JARGOJ010000004.1:14901-17132 GCA_029210225.1 Planctomycetota bacterium | reverse complement strand
TTCAATCTTGTATTTTCCAAAGACCTTCAATTGTGGGAATGTAAAGCGTCCAAGCGTGACTTGAGATTTTAGCGGAGACTGATGAAACAGATAGGAGTCTTTGGAGATAAGTCCTGCGACTGCTAAGCGGCGGGCAGTGAGTTCGTGTTCTCTACTATTGTATGTAAGCGTGGCGATCCCGTTGTTTACAGGCGTCTTCTTGAACAGGACAATTCCTTCGATGCTGGGTGATCTAAACAGTTGAATCTGCTTTCTCTGACGTAAATCAGCGACGGTGCTTACAAACGGAATATGACCCTTCGCATAAATAGTAAAGACCCAGCTTTCCGGGAATCTCTCTGAGAGGAAGAGCCTGCTCATGTTCATGTCATTGAGGCTGCCGGTGAGGGCTTTCGAGTCAGTTGAGACAATCAGCGAATATCCTGGGATTGATTTATTGCTGTCATCTGTAATCTCGATCCAATGGCCCTTTGGAATTGGCTTTGACTTGCCCTTTGATTCCGCTTGTTTTGTTTCAGTAGTGTCCAATGGTATGGGAGAAAAGTCCTTCGGTAGGAAAGAGTTCTTGTGGAGACTCGAATCTGAGCTGCTCGTCAATTGTTCGTTGTTGAAGAACTGAGCACAAAAAATCGCGCCAAGTATTAGGAACGCTGTTAGCAGCGCGTAGCTGAGGTTCTTTTTCATGGGGGCTTCTTAATTTTTTTGCAAACCCATTGATCGGGTTCTCTCTGCGTGAGTTGTCAGTGGGAGGCCGCTGGATCCTAGGAAAACAACGGTCGTTGCTTTTCCTAGGATCATGTGTATTGAGCGTTTATTTACTGTAGTCGGGTTTCTCGCCAATCCACTTGGAGGCAATCACTCCGGCCTTTTCGTTTTCAATTCTGAAGAGTTTGTAAGAGCCATGATCAGGCGAGTTTGTGCAAAAGCCGTCGACTCTAAGGTTCCAATCGGGCTCCTTTATCTCGACTTGCAGATGTCCAACGTCGGATCCAGACGCGATAGACTCTAGAAGACTCTTCTCTCGGGTTTCAAATTCGTCACCGCTGGCCTTCTCGTAGATCCATGAGGCGAGGTCTACTCCCAATTTTTGTATTCTTAGTAGTGATAGTGGAGCTGAATGACAGGTTGCGCCAATTTTCATGCGATTCCATCCTGTGGCAAAATTGAGTCGGACCTCATCGCCATTTTCTTTGAATCTGTAGTGTCCCGTAGGAAGATAGACTCTGTTTTCAGGTCGAAGGCTGCCAGGATGCGTGATTGGAATTGCGGCCGAAGCATTCGCTCCTGACAAAGAGAGGCCTGCACTAATGTTGATCCCCTCGCCGAATTCTTGTTTCGCGTTATAGTTAATCTCGATGGACCTCGTCGATGTTGCAATTCTCATGTAGTAAAAAGTGTCGAAGAAAACATCTGGTTCGAGTATCGGGTAGTTGACAGTGAATTGAGGGCGAATGACCGCAGATATTAAGCCTTTGCCTCTGCAAGTGTGATTATTGGTGACGATATGCATGATCTTGTAGCTTGAAAAACTCTCAATGGGCTTTGGTTCGGCGAATTTGACCATGAGCATGTTGCTAAGGATCTTCAAGGACATTTCGTTAATTGTATAGTCTCCGTTGTAAGCCTCAGCTGTCCCACTCGCAAAATGTCCGTAGAGAGAAGATAGTTTTATAGATCCGTACTTGAGGGTCGACACCTTTTTTATCGCTTCGTCCGAATCAGTGAGCTTTTTGCTAGGCAGCGCTTGGACTGCGAAGCAGCACTGATCATTGTTTTCGGGTATAGAATATTGTTTTGAAGGGTCATCGGGGACTGCAGTATGTACATCTCGAATGACTGAAGACTTTTCAAATTTCTTTTCGCGTTCGTTTATCTGGTTTTGCTCTATGAGTTTGACTATCTCTTTGAGTATATTTTGTTTGTCTTTGCTCGCGTCAAGAACTCGCTCAGTCACTTTAATAAATTCTTCATACGCATCGTTCTTTTGCCGTTCAATTGCGTCAAGTTCCTCTTTGGAAATCTCGCCACGAGAGCGGGCATCCTTTGCCTTTTCATAGTTCGCATTCAGTTCTTTGTAGGCGTCAGATTTTTCGATGTAATCCTTGTTTATCTTTTCTGCATTTGCTTTGGCTTGTTCAAGTTCTCTTTTCTTTGCTTCAAGCTGCTGTTCTAAGTTGCCGCTTGTCTCCTGGGCGGTTGTTGTATTGGGGAGGAGAAGGGTTGGTAGAAGG
>JARGOJ010000004.1:0-14891 GCA_029210225.1 Planctomycetota bacterium | reverse complement strand
GTACCAACATTAAAAGACTGTGTTTCACTTTATGCCTCTTCGTTTCAAAGCAAGCTAATACAAGCCTGCCTTGAAGTCGTATCTATTTTTGATTGTCGTGCCATTCTGCATAGCCAATCTCGAAAGCCATGTTTAGGTTAGAGAGATGGTTCTGCAGGAATTGACGAAGAAAGCAAGGAGCATGCCAAGGAGAGTTCATTTGCTTCTGGTATGTGTAGGTAAAGAGCTTAGAGCTAATTGATGGGCCAGAGACCAGAGACTTGTCGCTGTCGCATAACGCGACAAGTCGCATTGTGCGACTTGTCTGCGACAAATTGGGTGCTGGCAGAAGTCTAAAGAGGAATACTTGAGAAGGAGCATTAACCCGCGATCGGTAGCTCCGTCTTGCTCCGCTCTTCTAGTTGCAATTGGGAATGTACCCAGCGGAAGAGAACTCGCTCTTCATCCCAGTTCTTTAGAATATTGGCGGCCCGAGCGCTGCCCGTCTTTTCGACAAAGTCAGTGAGAACATTTTTTAGCCTCTCTGAGTCCCGGCGTTTGGATAGGACCGAGTCTTCGTGGAGACAGTCCTCAAGACGCCTTTCGGGGTCATAGACGACGACATCTCCCCCTGTTAGTCCAGAGCCTAAGCAGGGACCAAAGTCGCCGAGGACAACCGCGAAACCGCCGGTCATGTATTCAAAAGCGTATTTACCCACGCCCTCCGCGACGAGGGTCGCCCCTGAGTTTCTGACTCCAAAGCGCTGACCGGCTTTACCGGCCACGTAGAGGAGGCCTCCGGTTGCTCCGTAGCAAGCGGCGTTGCCGACGAGGTGAGGATGATTTGACTGGTCTCGGTCTTTGGGTGGAACAACGACGATCTCCGCGTCCTCACTCATGATTTCACCCACGGCGTCATTGGCGTAGCCTTCGAGCCTTAGAGACATGCCTCGGGTCGCGGCGAAGCCAAAGCCTTGTCCGGCATAACCGGATGCTCGGATTTTGACCTTCATATCGTCGGGGAATGAGCCTCTTGCGATCTCACCGGCTAAGGTCGCCCCCGCCGTTTGACTGACTCCCGGCTCCAATGAGAGGTCGACATCGATGGGGTTGTCGCCGGCTTCGAGACCTTTTTTGACTTGATCAAGAATACGGGTGTTGAGGTCACTCACTGTGTTAAGAGGCTTGATATCTGCGGCTGTGGACTGACTTTTGTCTTTACGGAAATCGAGGAGCAGCTCCGCCAAATCCAAGGTGTCCCAACGCTTGTGACCGGTTTCAAATTGCTCCAATAAATCGACCCGACCGACGAGGTCTCTTGGGTGCTTTAATCCAAGCTTGGCGAGAGTATGACGCAAATGCTCAGCGACACTCAATAGATAGCGAATCACTCCAGCCCGAGCCTCAACATAGCGCTCGTCCATTTCCGTCGCTTGAAGATCGTCCCTATGACGAACCATGAAGCGGGTAAAGACCCGGCTTGGATCGTGAGTTGTCAATCCAACAGGACAATTCCCCTTGTGGCAGCCGTGACAAAAGACACAGTTCTCTGCCACCATTAAGGCGGTTCCGAAACCGACAATGTCCGCACCTAGGGCGAGTACCTTTGAGATATCTTCGGCGTATTTAATTCCACCGTCACCGAGCAAGGCGACCCGATTCCGAATACCGTTGACTGTTAGATACTGGTGAGCCTCAGATAATCCGCGCTCAAGGGGTAAGCCGGCGTGGAAAATCGATCCTGAGGACGCGGCCCCTGTTCCTCCGACGCAGCCTGCGACGGTAATGATTTGCGCTCCAGCCTTGGCGACTCCCACGGCGATGGTGCCAAGATTCGTGACGCTGGGAACCTTCACTGAGAGGATGGCCCTTGGATTCACTTCTCTGAGATTGCGAATTAATTGGGCGAGGTCTTCAATACTATAGATGTCATGGTGTGGCGGCGGACTAATCAGGTCGATGCCTTCGCGGGTCTTACGAATCGATGCGATCTCAGCGGTGACTTTATGACCCGGCAGATGTCCTCCTTCCCCAGGTTTAGCGCCCTGCCCAATCTTAATTTCTATTTCATCGGCGCCAATTAAATAGGTCGCATCCACTCCGAATCGACCGCTCGCTACCTGACGGGCGCGATTTCTGTCTTGCTCCCAAACGCCGCCAGGATTGCGCCTTGCGTCCTCGCCACCTTCTCCGCAGTTTGACCAGGCTTCGAAATAATTGAAGGCTGAAGCAATGGCTCTGTGGGCTACGGAATTGAGCGCGCCATGAGACATCGCAGAGGCTCGAAAGGTCGTTTTGATGATCTCTTCAACGGATGCCACTTCGGAGAGATCGATGGCCTCGACTTCTTTGAAGCGTAGGACATCTCTTAAATAGATTGGCGGCGTTTCTAAGAGCAGTTTCTTGAACTCGTCATAATCGCCGTTGTCATTGCCATTCCGCGCAACCATCTGAAGCGCATTGGTGACTTCTTTTCGGTAGACGGTCATGGGTGTCAATTGGGTCAATTTTTCGTGATTGACATGACTGCGGGTCACGATCTCCTGGTGAATCTCGGCTATGCCAATTCCCCCAAGCTGAGATTCGGTATCGGCGAGGAAATAATCGACAACATCTGGAGACATTCCGATAGCCTCAAAGAGGGCCGATCCGCGGTAACCTTCAATTGTTGTGATTCCCATCTTCGACATAATCTTCTTAAGTGATGTCGTCAATGACTTGACTAATCGATCACTGGCCTCTTGCGATTCCAGGCCAGGGGTTTGCTCGGCAAGGTGGAACATCGCATAGGGGTTGACCGCCGTCGCGCCGTAAGAAAGCAAGACCGCGAGGTGATGGCCTTCGTGAACGTCTCCGGTGGAGACCACTAAGCTCACATCACGGCGAACGCCAAGGGCCGCGAGCTTGCGGTGCACTGCGCCAACGACTAAGAGGGGCGGCAGGGGCAGGCGTTTACTCTCTGTGGCGCGGTGGTCACTGAGGACAATGATGGAGGCTTCATCTCTCTGAGTCGCGCACTGGGCTTCTTCGACAAGCTCGTGAATGCGCCGGACCATATCCCAAGAATCGTCTGTCTCTACAAAAGAGCAGTCTAAGACATAGGAGCGGAGGTCGGGGTTGCGCTCTGAGAGCAAGGCGCTGAGTTCACCGTTCTTTAAGATCGGGGTTTCGACTTTGAATTGGGCGCTTACGCGATAGGAACCCTTCTTTCCAAGGTGTGGTGAGCGTCCAAGATAAACGGTCAAATCCATGGCTTGACCTTCTCTGAGAGGATCAATGGGGGGATTGGTGACGACCGCGACAATCTGATTGAGGAAGCTGTAAAAAGAGTAGTTTTCCCCAAAGATCGCAAGGGGCCGGTCGTTGCCCATGGAGAGCACAGGTTCTTTTTCGTGCTTGACCATCTCCTGAATGCGTCGTGCGCGCTTCTTGGTCCAGCCGAAGATGTTGAGAGAGCGATTCTCTAGCTTGCTCTGTTGTTTGTGCTTACGAATGGGGACCAATTTTGTCGTGGAAAGGTCGCCAAATCGTAGGGTGGTGTCGCTGCGCTCGATGATCCACCGGGTTGTTTCTTGTGGAAGCACCAATTCACCGTTTTCGAGGTCGGCGATGATCATCGCTCCGGGCTCAAGTTGACCATCCTTTTCGATCTCTTCAGCGGCGACTGGAACAGCTCCCATCTCACTAGCCATGATGACGCGCCCCGATTTGAGCTGAACCCATCTCAGCGGCCGAAGGCCCATGCGGTCAAGCATGCCGATGAGGTGATGGCCATCGGTGGCGACGACGGCGGCAGGGCCTTCCCAGGC
Source organism: Planctomycetota bacterium (assembly GCA_029210225.1). Lineage (GTDB taxonomy): Bacteria > Planctomycetota > J058 > J058 > JARGOJ01 > JARGOJ01. The sequence continues at coordinate 11,103 of JARGOJ010000004.1, read as the reverse complement.
TCCAAGGGTTCCGAGTACGCGACGGCTGGCTTCGTAAAAGCGTTGTTCGTGAAGGGGAACTTTTTCCTCTCGCCAAGTCGGAGGCATCATGCGCCGGAGCGCTTCAGCCATCCCGCTGGCTCGGGATTTGGCGACCATTTCGACGGCTCGATCAAGCTGCGCTGAATCGCTGCCGTGACTCATGAGCACCTTGTGGGCCCCGAGCAAGGCTTCGACATCGCGCACAGCCCGAGAGGTGGCCTTGATTGTATTGATCTCCCCATTATGCGCGAGGACCCGAAAGGGTTGAACGAGGTGCCAGTTCGAAAATGTGTTCGTGGAAAAGCGCCTATGGGCGAGGACCACTTTGCTTTGAAAGAGCGGGTCCTTCAGGTCAGGGAAAAATTGGGATAGCTGCTTTGCGGTCGCGAGGGCTTTGTAGACAGTTGTATAGGGATTGAGAGAAGGCACTGCCATTTGACCGGCGTAGACTTCTTCAACCTCTTGACGAACTTTGTAGAGCGCCTGATCAAGTTGGGATTCGAGGCGCTGGCCTTTGGCCACAAAAACTTGGTAGATCAAGGGAACGTCTGTCTGGGCGACTTTTCCGAGTGCCTGCTTGTCGACAGGGACTTCACGCCACCCCATGGGTTTGAGTCCTTCCGAGCGAAGGAAAGAATCGAGCGCACGTTGCAAGTGACGAACGTTTCGCTCGCCCGGGAGAAAGAACACAGTGCCAACAACCAGGGTCTCCGATGCATCGAGGTGGCGATTTGGGGGCAGGAATCGGTCGAATGTTTTGCGTTCTGGACGAAACAATATACCTGCGCCGTCGCCGGTGTCATCGAGGCAACCGCCGCGATGCTCCATACAAGAAATAGCGCCGAGGGCTTGCTGGACCAAGTCGTGGGAAGCTGGCGCGGTGAGTTCGGCGAGCGCTGCGATTCCACAGCCACCTCGTCCGGGATGCGCTTTGATGCGCTCAAATTTCTTAGACTTAGGAGAATGAGTATCAAATCGCACAAGAATGCTCCGTAAACGGTGATGGCTGGATCTTATCGTTTAGAATTATATCTCACATTGATGGAGCCCTTCGATAATTACTGAGTTGACCTTGTAAAACGACCTTTTTCATTAGATTATGGTCGCCAAGATTGAATGTGAAGACGCTGAAGACGCTATGGTATTGCTAAGAGACTTCGCCCTGCAGCATAAGGCGATGGACGACTCAACATTTTTGAAGAAGTATCGTCGCCCCTTCCTTTTAGAGGACGGTTTAGATGACGTTCAGAATCTCTTCTACCTGATTGATCGGGGGGACACGCCCCTCATCATAGGTCGAAGCTCACGAGTCGACATCATCATCCCTAGGAATGAACTCTCAAACCGACACGCGCAGTTGCTTCCTCCTAAGAGAGGCGTCGGAACATGGAAAATTGTCGATCTTAACAGCACCAACGGCACCGCTTTGAACAACAACGTTCTTGAGGGCTCGGAGGCATACGAGATCGACGATCGCGGGGCGATCAACCTCGGTGGACACGTCTTTCACTTCTTACTTCCTCATACCATCCTCTCCTTTGTCCGTCGCAAAGTCGGAAACCCTGGGGACAGCGGAGCGATCACCCCAGGTAAGAGAGACGGGTCGGCCGCGGCCAAAAAAGGCTCGTTTGACGAGCAGGAGAAGCTCGGCGTCTTTTGTGAAGGCTATCCAACTATCCCCCTGGAAATGTCGAGCCCGGTGATCGTTGGACGTTCTGCGAACCACGCGACTCTTGTGCTAAAAAGCGATGATGTCTCTCGGGCTCACTCCGCGATCGAACGTCGTTCTGACGGAGTCTTTATTCGTGACCTCGGAAGCACAAACGGAACCTTCCTTGAAGGGCTTCGCTTGAGCATGGACTTTCGCGAAGTTCCTCCAGGCTCGGAGATTGTCATCGCCGAGTTTAAGATTTTTGTTCATTCCCTCGATAAAACAGCGCCTGAAGTTCACAAACCATCTCCGCGGATGACCGACAAGATTCCCCTTCCTGCCAAATCAACGCGTCGCATGGATCGCTCGAATCTTAAGCGCGGCAGAATGACCCGACGCCTGACTCCCGATCTCCTCGAAGATATCTCCGGCCGTTTGCCAGGAGCAACTCATACAACAGAATCTCCTCCCGCTCAGAACACCGCTTCAGTGTCGAGGGGGCGAACAGCGACACGGTCGGTTTCAAATCGCGGAGTAACAGGCCGCGCTGGCGCTGGACGAGCTTCTGGCTCTCGGGGACGAAACACGGGTCTAAAACCTGAGGACGTGCCGCTCATTAAGCGATTCCTCGTTGACATTCAAGCGGGTGTGAATTGTTTGCTCACTCAATCTCCTGACAGTCGGGCGTTTCGGGGCATTTGTGAGCCGCTCTTCCGCGCCTTCAATGCGTACATGCAAATGTCCGGAGGATTGGAATTGACGGTTCGTTCTGAGGGCCTCTATGTTAGCGATACATTGATTCAAGATGTGCTGTCCGACCCTTTTAATGTCTCGCGAGTCTTGCATTCCAATGGCATTCGCTCGCTTACATTTACTGAACCGGCTCACAAAAGAGAATTCATTGAATTCATTGTCGCGTTAAATCAAACGGGCAAAATTGAGAAATACCATCTGATCAATGAACTCTGGCGGCGTAATTTTCAGAGCATCCAATACCAGGCGATGGATCCACTGGCGTCCGAGTTTTGCGAAGATCCAGTGATGGGACCCATCCGAAGCCGAATGAATCAAATTTTGAAAGCCATGGAAGGACCCCTTCAGGGAGAAGATTTAGAGTGGTATGTGGGCGCGATTGATCGCGAGGCAGAGACTCTGAACGGTCTCGCAGGAGTAAGCCTTGAGCGTCAACAAGAATTCCTCGATTCAGAAGAGGGAGCGATGCGGGGCGAATTCCTGGCGCGATATAAAGACCCTGTCGCCTCCGACTCTCGTGGCCGAGTTGTGGAGATCATGGCTTGGGCCAATGGACAAGAGCTCGTTGGAGGCGAGCGAATCAACATGTTCCGGTGCTTAGCCACCTTAATTATTGATTCAATGAAAATTGGCGATGTCATTGGGGCGAACAATCTTCTTAAACGTGCGAGTCTATATGGTCCATTGCCCCAAGAATTGTTGGGGCAGCTTGGGGACGTCAGCCACACCGAGTCGCTGGTTGAACATTTACGACGTTCTATAGAGAGTCCAAATTTTGATGAGATTTGCACCTATGCTTTGCGTTACCTCGATCAGTTGAATGGTTTGTGGGTCCCTGGTTTCTGTTCGATTGCCGAACGCGCCGATGACCAACGGGTTCGGGCGTTTTTTGTTCGGGCGCTTACGCGACATGTTGATAAACACCTTGATGTTATCGCCGAGATTACTCAGAGCATAAACGCTCACTGGGTTGAAGACATTCTAAAGATGTTTGCCCGTTGCTCCAAAGCCAGCGCTGCGCGGGAGCGCCTGGAAACAATGGCGAGCGACCCATCCCAGGCGAAGCGCGCAGACTTAGCCCGCATCGCCTTGGAGCAGCACACTGGGGACGAAGCCCAAGAGCGCCTCATTGATCAAATCCAAAACGCCGAAGACAAGACTGAGCGAATTAGTGCGGCGCGGCAGCTCGCCGATTCGGGGAATTCTGACTGCGTAGACGGTCTCTTGGAACTCATTCAAACAAAAGCTTTCCGAAAGAGAGACGAAGACGAAATTGACGCAGTCCTCGGAGCTCTTGCATGGCTTGGTGAAGGGCGTGCCATAGAGATCCTCACTGATCTAAGCGAGCAAGGAGGAGGACTCTTTGGGCGCCGTGAGAGTGAGAAGGTAAAGCAGTCTGCGTTGGTCTGGTTGGATACGCTTAAGGAACACTTGGATCATGAGGACAGAGGGTGACGTTGAAATTCAACCAAGTTGAAGGAACAGGCGCTTGGATGGCGAGGGTTGGTGGCCCCTCAGCCAGAGGAGTCTTGGGGAGATTCGGCGCGATGGTCGCTGAGTTGAAGCGGACCGGACAAGTTAGTCAAACCGCAGCGCGGTCTGGGGAAGCCTTTCTGAGAGCGCTGCGTCCCTTTCTTGTTTATCACAACGTGTTGACCATTTCCTGTGACAGCCGAAATCGCTGCTATGTCAACGGTGTTGTTCAAGCCATTGATTCCCGCCTTGAAGAAACAATCAAGGGCTTGTTAACCGATATTGATGTCCCCGGAATCACTTTCTCTGAAAATTGGGGCGAGAACAATATTCACGACTTCGTTCAGGTCCTCGCCAATTGTTGGGAGGGGGCGTCTGCATCAGAAAGATTGCGGCGATTCACTGAACAAAGCCAAAAAATTAGCGCTCCTGCGAAGGTTGTTGTCTGGTTTGGCAAAGCTCCTCAGAACGCCACTCCGAACCTCTCGGACAGAAAACTGGCGATGGTTCACTATTCGCGGTTAGTGGCTTTGCTAGATGCCACTGAAAAAATAGTGCTTGAGGGACGCTCCCCAGACATGTTTGTCGGCCACATCGAAGAGACCTTTCGGCAAATCATTGGTCGAATGACCAGTCGCTATTATGAACTGCGTCTCCTCGCCCTCACTTGCACTGAGCCAGAAACACGGAGTCGTCAAGCCTATCATGGGGCCAATGTGGCGATCTTCTCTGTTCTTATGGGGCGGCTTTTAGGGGTCACCGCTGTTGATCTTGTCTCTCTGGGCTTGGCGGCGTTGCAACACGATTTAGGGAGGATGGGGCAGTTTCATGAACCCGACGCCGATGGCACTAGGGAGAGCCCCGCGAGTCTAAAAAGCCATGTTTTCAGAGGACTCACTCGGGCGCTTGTGGCGAAGGATTACACCGATAGTTCACTGCTGAGAATGATTGTCAATCACGAGCATCATCGCCTCAGCGATAATTACCCCGAAGACGAACTCCAACAAGAGACAAGTATTTTTAGTGAGATCGTGTCCGTGGCGGATGCATTCGATCGTTTGCAGTCGGGAAGCTCTTGGCAGGATCCAATCCAACCAGTAGAGGTTATCCGTCGTCTTGAAGCGAACTCGGAGCAATATCGTCCAGCCGCGGTTGAGCTTCTCCGGGACGTTGTCGGTGTGATTCCCCGAGGCACGCTCCTCCGTTTGAAGAACGGGGACTATGTCGTCGTTGTGTCCGGTGGGGCTCGACGTTCTCATAGACCCCTTGTCCGACGGCTCCGCGATCCTCAGGGACAGGTCGATCCTCATTGGACCTTTATGGAACTTGATGATCCCGCGACAGAAATCGAATACGAGATAGACACCTGGCCGACGACAGAGTGGCGAGACGCCATACTAACCTAAACTGAGTTCCTCAGTTGTTGCGTCCATTCAAGAGGACAAGCGATCGGCTCCCAGAGCGCTTAGGGAGGCGAATACTGCATATCTTTGGGCTATTTTGCTGGGGTCACGGTGCAGTTAGATGCTCGCTGCTCATCAATGAATGAATTGACGATGCTCTCTGATGTTTGAATGGCTTGGCTTTCTCGTTATCACGTTCATTTACGCGGCTTGAGATGAGAGGGAGATTCCACCGCTGTTTTGCTCGAAGATCTTAAGCAGGTCGGCGGCGTGGACAAACAATATTTCGATTCTTCGTCCAAGGCGAAATTGTTGACCGTTTGTGAGGACATGGGGATCGTACAACTTGGTGCCGTCTTCTAGGAAGCTCCCGTAAGTCGACTTCATGTCTCGCAGCGTCCAACCGTTCTCAGTGAGTTCAACGACCATGTGCACTCGGGACACCGCCGTGTCGACGAAGAAGAAGTCGCAGCGGTCGGAGCGGCCCATCGTCACGGCCTTTTTACCGGCGAGGTCTAAGACTTGAACCGGACCCTTAGAGGCTTTATGGACGAGGAAAGGGCCGCAGGGGACGTCGTCTATGGTTGGACCCACAACCAAGTTCGCAGACTCAGCCTCGTCGTTCACGGACCCCTCTTCTTTGGGGGCTTGGAGCCGGCTCACGGTTTTAGGAGGAGTCAGCCCTAAATCTTTGCAAATTTCTTCCGCGTCACGACTCGAATTTGTTCCAGAAGTGGACACTTTCTTTGCGGTGGGAGTTTTCGGGCTCATACCCAGGAGACGTTTAAATGATCCCCAGAGCGACGGGGCGTTTGTTTGCGGACTCTTGTTACTTGACGGCTCTGGCATGTCTTCCTCCTGGCAGAGAGGTCGCGTTGAAGACGACGGCGCGACGAACGATCTCTAGTATAGCAGCTGCATGTTCTATGTCATTTGTTAGCTTTCATGGCAATGTTGTTAATTTTTCAAAGGCGATGGCGGCCCTGCGTCGCTTATGTCCGTTTTGTGCGAATCGAGCTCTCTTTTCACACTCTATCGGTTCATTGATTCTTGAAGAGAAAACTTTCTAGGAATCGGGAGTTTCTGAGTTGTTTGGCATTCACGGAGCCAGATTTCGTTTTGGCTTTGTGGGCGTCTGCTTCGTCGAACACTTGTCGATGGTTCTGAGCGGTGTTGGCGCCCAGCGACTTGACGGTGGACGGGGAAAATGCAGATAAGCTTCGAGGTCCTTTCCGATAAACAAAGTAAAGATGAGCTCCGTTTCTTGATTTGGCTTTTCATGTTAAACCAGAGGTGAAATTGGATTTGGGATCACAAGAATCATGGAGATAAAGGTCGATCATGGTCGTCAAAGAGAATCAAAAGAACCTGTCGGAGACCCTCAAAGATCTGGCTCAAGAACTTCACGAGGCCGTTTCCGATCAGCTCATTAGCCTTGTGCTCTACGGTCAATCGACGAAAGACGTCAATTCCAAGAATGGCCGAGACATACAGCTGACGGTTGTTCTAAAGTCCGTGACGGCTGACGTTCTTGACAAGATAGGGTCTCCTTTGTCCAAGGCTTGGCAACAGTTCAATGTTCAGCCCTATGTCGTCACGAAGGAAGAATTGGTCCGGCTCGCCGACGTCTTTCCCCTAAAGATTTGGTCGATGCAGAAACATGGGCAGACGCTTCACGGTGAGAATGTCGTCGACGCTATCAGTATTGAACGAGAACATCTCCGCCTTAGAATTGAACAGCAACTGCGGAATATTCAGATTCGCATTCGTCGTCGTTTGCTCAGCACCGGTCAGGACGCCCGTCTTTTGATTCCGGTCATTTTTCAATTGTCTGCGAACATTCATACACCCCTTGAAGTGATGCTTCACCTAAAAGACAAGAGCTTGGAGGGGCTGACTCAGGACGAACTCTTCGCCAAGGCGACTGAGATTTTTGGACTGGATGCGAGCACTTTCGAACACTTCAAGCGCCCCCATATGTGTAGTCCGGGAGAGATTGAAAAACTTGGTGAGGAAGCCGTTCAGTTACTTTCAAAGTTGGTCGACATTGCCGACACTTTGGAGGTTTAAGAATGGCCATCTTCTTTGGATTGACGGGACCTCAATTTCTGGTCTTCTATGCGGTAATAATATTCGCTTCGATTATCGCCAGCTCGTTGTACACCGACAGAGTTAAGCGCAGACGAACGGGCCCAGAGGGTCATTTTCTTGGTTTAGACCCTTATGAAGTCGCTTTTATCCGTGGTTTAAACGAAGGATTGGTCAACGCCGTTGTTACCAAGTTGCTCGCGACGAAGTTCTTACAGGCAAGTAGTTCCCCAGCGGGTCACGTTGAGCGAGGCAAGAATTACAATGCGAAGCTCCCTAAGCGAAAGCTGAAACCGGCCCAGGCACTTGCCGGCGAAGCAGATCGTTTGGTCCTCAGATGCCTGTCTGAATCGACCCCTACTTCGGTTTCAATTAAATCAATTGTCAAGACGCTCAAATTTCATAAAAACTCTATCTTCGACCAATACGAAAAACGTCTCACCGACAATAAACTGCTCGTTATTCACGGAGTTCCTCTCGGGCTTCTAATGTGGAACTTCTTTTTCGCGATGGTCATCGAAGGATATGGATTCATACGTTTGGCCGTTGGTATGACTAATAAGAAGCCTGTGGGATTCTTAGTCGTGCTCATGGTACTCGCGTTTGTCGGAATCATTTTTTGCGTTAAAAAAGTCAATCAGCTTGAGGGACCCGATCAATCGGTCGTTGAACACTACCGGGTGAATAAAGACCGCTCCTTGGTTGAGAGCACAGATCCTCATATGGTCACTTGGGCCGTGAGTCTTTATGGCCCGCTTGTGCTCGCAGGATCAGTGGCGCATTCGGATGTCGCGTCAGCCTTTGAACACCAGTGGCAGAGCCTCCCAAGCTATAGCGGGTCCAGTGGAGATGGCTGCGGCGGAGGTTGTGGTGGAGGCTGTGGTGGCTGTGGCGGCTGCGGTGGATAGATGGACTCAGAGCTGAACCCATGATTGATTCGCAAGTGGGATTGGCCTGGCGCGCCGAATTGGCTGATTTGATTCTTGATCGCGGCTCAATGTTCACTGAGATTCTCGTTGAAGATCAAATGCGTCACGGCTTCGTGCCTGAGAAATTGCAATCCTATTTAGACAATGGAGGCACAATTGTTCCTCACGGAATCTCCCTATCTTTGGGGAGCGCTGAAGGCCCGCAGTTCAAGAATCTCGACTCCATGAACCGCCTCGTTGAAGAATACCGTTCGCCCTTTGTGAGTGAGCACATTTCTTACGTAGAAAGCGGAGGAGTATCGGTGGGTCATTTGACCCCTGTGCCGCGAACAGAAGACATGCTCGGGATATTTATTGAAAATGTTCAATGGGTAAAACGCGAGTTGAGTGTCCCCCTTGTGCTAGAAAACATCGCGGCGTTGATTGAATGGCCCGGCGCAGAAATGTCCGAAGCTCAGTTCATTCGCCGTTTAATTGAAGAGACTGACTGCGGGATGTTATTGGACCTTTCTAACCTCTACGCCCAATCCGTGAATCACGGCCTGAATCTCGCAGAGGCCCTGGACGTTTTACCCTTGGACAGAGTTTCCTACATGCACATTGCCGGGGGGGTCATGAAGAATGAACGCTATCACGATTCCCATTGTCACTCACTAAAGCCGGGCCCATTGTCAGTGTTGGAGATGGTCTGTCAGCGGGGAGTGAAGTGTCCCATAGTCTTGGAGTGGGATTCCCAATTCCCTTCCGATGCAGAGTTGAGAGGAGAGCTTGATGCAATCGAGGCGGTTGTTAAAAGAACGAGCATCCCAAGATGAGAAACGCCGCGCTTTGGCTTCGCAGCAGGCGCAATTAGCAAAGGCTCTGCTCGATGGGCACTCAGCGCCCCCTGGCTTTCACACGGAGTCTTTTCGCGCAGCGGCGGAGTCACTTCGAGTCAAGAAAGCGAGAGAATCGGCAAGTTGCAATCATGATTGCAAGTCGAAGAGCACTGTCGCAGAGCTTCATGACGTTTTTGTGAAGCCTCAGAAGTCGCCGCTCGCTCGCGGGAAGGATGTTATTTCCTCTCTTTTCTTTCGTAGACCTTCACACTAGGATGCGGCCTATGGGGTCGATTCGACGTGCGAAAGACCTCGCTCCGTGATTTCCTTAGGCCATGCTCATCCCATTGAAGCGGCCGCTCTCTATCCAGTTCAGGACTTCTCCATGAACCGCTTGAAATTACTGCTTCTCTTCTTTGCTGCCACTCTTTCTGGTTGTCAGAGCCTGCCGACTTGGACTCGGGTCATCGTTGGTCCTAAAGAGGTGAAGGGACCAGACGCCATCGAAGCGGTCGCCGTGGACTCGAAGGATCCCGACACTCTTTACTTAGCGATGCGGCTCTGCACGGAAGCGAAGAATTTCTCCTTTCGCATTCGTCCTTTACTCTGGCGCTCTGATGACTGTGGCAAGACCTGGGTCGACATTGGGAAGGGCTTAAAGAATAAGTTCATTCGTCGCCTTCACATGACCTCTGTTGAGGGGCTTGAGGCGCCCATACTGCTCGCCGCCGCTGAACGCAGTCTATTTATTAGTATGGACCGGGGAGCGAGCTGGAAGGATCTCTCCGCTGGATTAGATTCTCGCGAAAACATCGTGGCGATGGCCGTTCATCCAAAGAACGCAAAGGAGCTGATTGTCATTTTTGAAGGCGGCCGTTGCGTCCAATCGGTGGATGGCGGCAAGACTTGGAGGAAGGCCGCGGCTTTAGATGTCGGTCCCTCCAGTTATTGTGTCGATTCAGGCGCTTGTGTTTATCTTCAGTCAGCGAAGGGTGTCTTTGCGAGGCGCTTTGAAGAGAAGAAGTGGCGTAAACTAAGTCCTGCGGGACGGCCATTTTCTAACAGTGATATCGCAGTCGTCTCCGGAACTCCAAGTTGGCTCTATGTGACGTCGGATGAAGGTGTGTTGGCGAGTCAGGACGGTGGGAAGAACTGGACAGTCTTGCCGGATACAAAGGGCGTTAAAGGAATTGAGGTCGACCCGGACGATAAGTCACGGATCTATGTTCAAACTCGGGAGTCGCAGATTATCACTTCCAATGATTTAGGTCAGTCGTGGAGAGAGCTGTCTGAGAATATGGCCTTTTGGGCGCTCAATCTTGCGGGTAAGAATAAAACCTTACTCGCTTCGGATCGGGTGAGTCGAGTTATCTTTAGATGTCAAATTCCAGCATTAGATTAGGGTTTTCAATGAGGGCACAACACGGAATTGATTACATTGAGTTCACCGTCAAAAATATGGAGGAGTCGAAGACATTCTTCCGCGAAGCGATCGGTTGGGATTTCAATGATTACGGACCGGAATACGCGGGGATTAAGGGAGAGGACAGAGAGCAAGGAGGGCTCTGTGTTGGTGCTCCGAAAACAGGAGGCGCCTTAGTAATCTTATACTCCAATGATTTAGAGGCGAGCTTTGAAAGAGTCAAGGGCGCCGGCGCGGAGATCGTGAAAGAGATTTTTTCATTCCCTGGAGGACGGCGCTTCCAATTCAAAGATCCCAATGGGTATGAGTTTGGGATATGGGCTGAGGCCTCTAGCGACTAATCTTGGTATCAGCGCGAAGGGACGGGATCCTTTGATCCTCAAGAACACGGACTATGGAGGATTCTCTCCCTGGTCCGTGTTGTCATTTGTAGACCGCGAACAGTTCTATTGCTTGAAAATACTAAGGCTGGAGGCTTCGCAATTTTTCTTGTGAGACAATTGTTAATGCAAACTCTAAAGTGATGTGGGTTCCTTTGAGCGTT
>JARGOJ010000822.1:3182-4427 GCA_029210225.1 Planctomycetota bacterium | reverse complement strand
CTTTGAGCTCTTTATCAGAGACATCAAACTCCCATTTTGCCTTGGGGCATTTTTCCGCCGTGGACCATGGGCTTTCTTTTTTGGTGTCCATGTAGAGGATCTGGCCGTTGAGTTTTCCGTCTTTCAGCACAAGATTTATTTCAGTCTTGAGATAAGTGTAGGCGGGAATTCGTCTGCCGGTGTAATTGCCTTCGTCTTTCGCTTCAATGACGTAATAGGCAGCCTTCGTTTGAGTCTTCTCATCTTTTGCCAATTTCCATGTGCCTTCAACGCTTGATTGCGCGAGAGCTGGAGTGGTCATGACGGCGATGAGGCAGGTAGTCAGAAGGCAAGCTTTCCTGAGCATGCTCGGTGTCTCCCTTGGAGTGTGATCGCGGCGTTATTTCGCGGCGACGGACCGTTTTTGTTCTTTGTATATTTCTTCGAGTTTCTTCAGCTTCTTCTTGAGAGTCCGCTTCTTAGCCGGCGCAACTTTATCAATGAAGAGGATGCCGTCGAGATGATCGTACTCATGCAAAATACAGCGAGCATTGAGACCTTCTGCTTCAACGGCGACTTCTTCCCCATCGAGAGTGGTTCCCTCAATGACAATTTTCTCTGGTCGCACGACTTTGGCGTAGATGCCCGGAAGGCTAAGGCAGCCTTCTTCCATTGTGCAGCGACCGTCTTTATTGGCGATGACTGGATTGATGAGGGCGAGGTTGTCCTCGGCCTCTCCGGTCACATTCATGACGAAGAGGCGGACATTCCAGCCTATTTGAGGAGCGGCGAGGCCGATTCCCTTGTCGTCTTTCATGATCTCGAACATATGCTCGGCGCGAGCGCGGATCTCAGGTGTAACCTCAGAAACCTTCTCGGCGATTCGACGCAAACGAGGATCGGGAAATTTGAGTACCTCGGATTTATCCATAGCTTTTATTCTCATAATTAAATTTGGGGCGAAAAGATGGCTTGGATTTGCCTGACATCCTAACAATTGATAGACACCTAAGGAAAGATTCTTGCTTGTCTAGGATCTTTGACAAGCTCCGATTTGAACCGTATACATAAGATATTAGGAAGACAAGTTCGACAGAATTTAACAACCGTCAAAATAGAAATAGGGTTCGCGCAGCATGTCTCAGCTCTTAGAAAAAGCTGAAAAAGCTTACAGCAAGAAGCATTACGACTACGCCATCGAACTTTGGAGCCAGCATCTCAAGCTGAAGCCCGATGATCTCGAATCACGCAAAAAAATGCGTCAGT
>JARGOJ010000822.1:0-3172 GCA_029210225.1 Planctomycetota bacterium | reverse complement strand
GATGGATAAGTTTAAATCCAAACTGGTTTCATTGGTTCCACTGAACAAAAAAGATCCAGAGTCGACCATGGCTAAATGCGAGGTCGCGCTCAGGAAAACTCCAAAAGACGCAGGCCTGCTAGTTCGTCTTGGGGAAGCCTGCGCTCTGGCCAATCACCACGAAGTGGCAATCTGGGTCTTTAACGACGCCATTTCGATGGATAAGAAAAACAAGAGTGCCCACCGTCACGCAGCGAATTCTTGCGAGGCTGTTGGGGAGATTGAAGAGGCGATTAAGCACTTTGAGGCGATCGTCAAGCTCGATCCTTCTGATGGAGAGGCGCAAAACCAGATTCGCAATCTCTCTGCGAAGCGCACGTCCACCACAATGCAGAAGAAAACGGCGAAGGGTGGCGGCTACAAGGCTCTCATCGATAAGGAGGCCGCCGGTAAGCTTGAGCGGCTGACTCAGCGTGTTCGCACCCCAGAGCAGGCTCGTGAGCGTATTCTTGATATTCAAGAAGAGCTTGAGAAGGACCCCGAGAACACGAAATACATGCTGAAGCTCTCAGAGATGCATGTCATGTGTAAAGAGTTCTCAGAGGCCAAACAATGGCTCGAAAAAGTCATCGAGGTTGATCCTGACGACTCGCAAGCGAAAGAAAAACTTGGCGATCTAAGGCTCAAGCAATACGACGAAATGCTCGCCAAACTTCGTCCTGCTGCCAAGAAAGATGCTGCTTCCAAAGCCAAGTATGAGAAAGTCTCCAAAGAGCGCAGCGCTTTTCAAATGAAAGAGTACCGTCGCCGCTTCGAGGCTGCTCCCACCGAATTGAAGTTTGCTTTCCTCCTCGGAAAGACTCTTCACGATACGGGAGAATACGACGAGGCCATTTCCTATCTCCAGAAGGCCAAGACCGATTCGAAATACAAAGTTGAGGGGGGTTACTACCTGGGGCTTTGTCTCTCGAAAAAGAAGAACTTGCGTATGGCCGTCAAAGAATTGGAGGCCGCGCGCGCCGATTTGTTTGATATGGATAATGACAATAATAAACAAATTACTTATCTTCTCGCCCGTATCTATGAAGGTGCAGGCAAGAAAGATAAAGCCTTAGAGGAGTACGAGAAGATCGGCCAAGTCGATTATAATTACAAAGATATCCAAAAGAGAATGGATAAAATTGGCGGCTTCTGATAGGATCCGCCGCTAATTATCGTGAGGTCTTCAGAGGTCACCCCAAACATACGACTTCTCAAATCCTCAGATCATTCGGGAACACCTTTTACTAGGATTCCCCTTCTATAACTAAGGTCGCTGTGGTCGAGCCTTTTAGGATCAACCACACTCGCTTGAGACTCTCCTACGAGTCATTTCCAAGCCCTGAGACCTTCACCAAAGACTGTCCCAAAGATAAGTCTTGGTGAAAACGAAAACAAAGACGCTCACCATTAAAGTGAGCAGGAGATTAGTTTTTTATGACGCATTCGAAACAAGCTGCAAAGCGCGTTCGTCAAAATATGAAGGCTCGCATGTTAAACCGCGGCCAAAAGAGCAAGATCAAAACTTTCCGCAAACGTTTCCTCACGTCCGTCGAAGAAGGCAATAAAGAAGAAGCTGCTGCTAACTTCACTGCTGTTCAAGCTCTCCTCGACAAAGCCGCGAAGAAAAACCTCTTTCACCCTAATAAGGTGAATCGCGACAAAGCTCGTCTTGCTAAAAAGCTTAACGAACTCGGTTGATTCTCAATCATTGAGTCTTACCGAATCGCAATCGGCCATGAAAGGCGTCTCCCTCACAGGACGACGCCTTTTTTGCATCCCGCTCATCAAAACTCGAAATGGACTTCTGGCCAAAGCTGTGGGAACGATTCGAGAAAATAGAATCTTTTGAGGGCGGCTAGGGATCATTCTCACAGGGTGAAGTGCTGTGGCTCGTTTCTGCCTCAGGGATTGCCGAGATGAGCCATATTGGGCAGGGTATCTGACTGCATCGGGAACAATGACCCTATGAGCTGGGTTGGAGCTGAGGAGAAGAAATCATGGAGTCGACAGTCGAGGCCGTACTTAAAGAGTTGATACACCTACCGAGAGGGCGCCAGGCGGCCTACTTGGAGTCCGCATTAGAGGCACTGCCGAAGCCCGAGTCGAAGGAAGAGTGGAACACTCGCTTTGGAGCAGGAACACTCTTTGAAGCTTGGACAGCAAGCTCCGTCGCGTCAGCCATCTACCAATCGAACGCGAAAATCATCCAAAGACATCTCAAAGATCGCAAGGATTGGCGCATCTTGGAAATCGGCGGTGGAGATGGCCGGCTTTGGTCACGGGTCTTCGACAAAGACAGCCAAGGGCAGCTGCACGTCATTGATCCGGCTCCGGAAGTTCATGAGCAGATGCAGCGAATTGTGCCCGACGGCGTCTCCTTGCATTCCCAAGTTGCCTTGGCTCAAGATGCGGAATTTCTAGACGTCGACTTAGTCGTGTGCAGCTTAACGCTCCACCATGTCCCTGGGGCTGACGCTGCAGAGTGTGAAGACCGAGGAATCGAAGGACCCGGAAAGCTCTTTATTCTAAAGAAGATGAAGGAAGCCATTCGCAAGCGTTGCGGATTGGCGATACTCAACGAGGCCGATATCTATTGTGACATTGGCTTGGCTCAGAGTGACGAGATCCTCATCGATCGCCTGATCGACTCCTACGTTCGCCGCTGTGGTCTCAGTTTGCTGCATGACATTGAAGGACCCACGGGGTCCGATGATATGAAAGCGCGATGGCGTGCGATTGCACGGCATTGGTGCTTGGAGCAGGTGGCCATGGGACATATGTCCTTGGCAGACCGGGATGTCTATGAATTAGACGTTCCTCGGTGGCTGGGTCTGATCGCAAGAGCGGGCTTCGACATTGAGAGTCATCAGTTCACAGACGACTACGGGCTCTTTCATCAATACCTATTAAATTAGATTCGAGCCTATTGTTTGCGGACAATTGCGCCAATCAGCTCTTCGTCTTCGAGCCATTGAAAAGACTGGCATAAGGAGTCTCTGTCCAGGAATGGATTGCAGATTCCGAGACGTTTTTTGACCCAGTGATTGTAGCGGATTTCTTCGAAACTGGCGACGTCGTCGCGTAGCCATTGCAGCAGCACAGCAGTTTCTTTCGCCTCGATGAGTTTCAATTCATAAACCAGCCCCATATA
>JARGOJ010000821.1 GCA_029210225.1 Planctomycetota bacterium | reverse complement strand
AACCAGGACCATAGAACCAGTCCCAGTATCCACCGGGATACCATTGAGCGCTCTTGCTTGTTCGCAAGACCTTGTATTTCACCTTCGCTTTGACCACTGGGGCGCCGAAGTAGTATTTCGCGACGATCTTCGCGGTGATTTTCTCACCGAGTTGCACGGGGACAGTCGGCGCTTCAACGCTCACTTTGAACTCAGGTTTCTTATATTCTTCGACCCGGAAGCGGAGATAGCCACCCATGTGTTGGATATAGCAGTTATAGGTTCCCAATGTGGCGTCTTTGGGCAAAGTGTAATCCATATTCAGACCGCCGAATTCGTCCGTTTCATGACGCTTCTCGTAGATCTTCTCGCCTTTAGGATTATTGATAATGACGGTGTAGGTCTTCTTCGCGAAGTCAGAGGTGTCGGCCTTGTCATACTTCGCATGACGAAGCCAAAACTTCACATTGACCTTATGCTTGGGACGATAGACAGGGCGATCCGAGATGCCGAAAACCCGCTGACGATTGTATTCGTAGTTCGAGCGGCGGCTGTACCAAACGCTACTGAATCCGACGTAAGCCAGTCGATCTTTCCAACGGGCAATCGCTAGCCAGGAGAAATTTCGGGTCAAGTCGTTAGCAGTTGGGAAAGCCCATCCATCGGCGTTCGTCTTCTCGGCAAAGGACGACGTATTGATTTCGTAGTAGCCGCGTCCATTCTTATTGTTCTTCCAATTTTGGCGATAGCCGAAATACTCAATGTTTGCGCCGGCAACAGGAGCCCCTGTCCTCGCGTCTGCCACGAAGTAACCTTCGGCGTTGTCGAGTTTCTTCTGAATCATCACTGTGTTTGAGACCCAGATAACGACGCGGCTGGTGTTACCGTTGTCCATCTTGGCTTCAAGTAGATAGGCCCCCGACTTTTGAAGCGGGGTCGTGACAGTCAAGCTCTTATCGAAGTGCTGAGCGAGAGGATTGAGGTCGAGAGACCAGCTCGCCGCCGTTTGTCCGACATACTGCTCTTGATTCTGATAAACAAGGCGATAGCCAATGTTGCCGAGGTTCATTTTTTGCCAATCAAGGCGCTTCGGACGGCTGTTGATATAGGCCTTCAGGTCGGTGAGGAGTTTTTCAA
The DNA here is from genome assembly GCA_029210225.1 of Planctomycetota bacterium. GTDB lineage: Bacteria > Planctomycetota > J058 > J058 > JARGOJ01 > JARGOJ01. The sequence continues at coordinate 3,322 of JARGOJ010000821.1, read as the reverse complement.
GCTTAATGGCCTTTGCTGTGAACTGAACTTTCTTGCCATTGCGAAAACGAAGGTTGATGGTCGCGCCTTTTCCAGCGACTTGCGCGGCCCCTCCATTTAGCTGGCACCAAGGCTCGACGATTTGAGCAAGGCGACGCTTATCTCCGGCCTTCTTCCAATATTCTGCGGCTTTTGGGTATTGGCGACGGTTCTCAAAGATCTGGGCCAGCTTTCTGGCAGCAGAACTTTTGTAGTTTGCGGTTCCTGTCTCGTAGACCGCCTTTGCGATCTTAATGAAGTCATAATCTGGATCGAGAGTGAAGCGCTGAACACCGCTTGCCATACGAGCGATGGATTCACTCTCCTTAAGAGTATGAAGTGAGAAGGGTCCTGCTTCGCCGCTCTTCTGAGTGTTCATGAAGGATTGGCCGTAGTAGCGCATGGTCTGAACGCCGAATTGTTGCCAGGCGAAGTTGACGATTTGCATATCGATCATGCTCCGCTTGTCGGTGTCTAGCTCTTTGGCTTGAAGCAACAACCAGCGCCAACGCTCACCATCAGTCTTCGCGACCTTATAGGACTTGGGCATCTTGTGATAAACCGGCGTGCCATCGATATTGACAGGAGCTCCCGTTGATCCACCTCCGGAGTAATAATAGTTCTGACTGAAATCCGGAAGTTTTTTAAGGTCCGTCAGGTACTGAAGCTTCCATGCAGCATTCGATCCCCGACCCGTGGCCAGAACATTGGCGAAGTACACATAGAAATTCGCCAGCTCCTTCTGGTTTGTCTCATTGACCGAAAGCTCCTGGGCCTTGTCCATGAGCTGCATCGACCGGGTACGATCTCGCTCATAGCTGTAAACATAGCGCCCACCACCGCGGTGATAACCTCGATGGAACTTCCCTGCGACGATGTATCCGTAGTGGGTCACATCGCGATAGATCTTCGCCCCTTCCCAACGGACACGCCAATTCTTCTTATGAGCCCCTAACACCGACTCAATATAAGCGCCGATGTCTTTCACTCGATTAAGGCGGTTCAGGCAATTGAAGGCCATCCGCATATCGTTGGTGACAAATCGATCGCTCACATCGGACTTAAGGGAAATAGTCTTGAAGCCGTCGTAGGCGTTCTTGTAGTTCCCCTGTCGATATAACTTTTGATATTGAGCGCGTTGCTCAGCGTATGGAGCAGCTTGCCCAAACGCTTGGCCGCTCGTCGACACGGCAATGAACGCCATGGAAAGCAAGGCCAGTTTTTTCAGGTGTCCCATCAGATTCCTCTCTTCGGAATGGTGATCTCGGGTCTCAATTCATCGATGCCCGTGGTGGTATCCGGGCTTAGACTCCGCTTCACCTTCCGAAGTTCCGAAGGAAAAATCAAAGGTGTATCCCACCTCTAAGTTCCCTGGAAATCTTATGGGAACTGCTGCTCAATCTGGCGAACCAGCGCAGTCATGCTATTTTCCTTGATAGCAGCGCGAATCTTGGCCATGAGTTGTTGATAGAAAGTCAGGTTGTGCAAGGTCGCCAATGTTCCAAATGCCATTTCTTTTGCGCGACAGAGATGCGAAAGATAGGCTCGACTAAGCTTGTTTGAGCAGGCAAAACAGGGGCAATCGGGGTCGAGAACCTGCATCTCAGTCTTGAAGCGAGCGTTGCGAATCTTGAGGACCCCCTCGTTCCAGGTGAACAAAGATGAGTTGCGAGCGTTCCGCGTCGGAAGCACACAATCGAACATGTCGATGCCATGGGAAACGGCCCTGACAATATCCCTTGGCGGCCCCACCCCCATCAGGTAGCGAGGTTTCTCAGGAGGAAGAAAATCGGTGCACTTCTCAAGAGTCGAGTTCATATCGTCGGGGCTCTCCCCAACACTGAGACCTCCCATAGCATAGCCAGGAAGATCAAGCTCCCTCAAGGCATCCGCGCAGAACCTTCGCATCTCCGGATTCAACCCTCCCTGGACAATGCCAAAGAGCGCTTGGTCATGAGGTCGGGCGTGAGCTTCCATGGACCTGCGAGCCCAGAGAATGGTGCGGTCAACCGCCTGTTTGATCTGCTCATCCGTTCCTGGGAGGGCTGGACATTGATCGAAGGCCATCATGATGTCCGCGCCGAGAGCGTTTTGTATTCCGATCGATGACTCGGCGTTCATGTGAATCCGCCGACCATCCAAGTGACTTTGAAAGGTCACTCCTTCATCATTAATCTTGTTTAGCTGCGCCAGAGAGAAGACCTGAAAGCCACCGGAGTCGGTCAGCATAGGACCTTTCCAACCGGTGAACTTGTGTAGCCCGCCGGCTTGGCGAACGATGTCTTCTCCAGGGCGAAGATGAAGGTGATAGGTGTTTCCAAGGACAATGGGAGTTTTCGTCGCCGCGACCTGCTCCATGAGCACGCCTTTGACTGATGCTTGGGTTCCCACGGCCATAAAGGCGGGTGTTTCAACTTCTCCATGAGGAAGCCGAAGACGGCCAAGTCGCGCACGACATTGACCGTCTTCATGTAAGACTTCAAACTGGAGAGGCGAATTCTGAACTTCAGAAGAAGTCATAAAATCCTCTTTGGTGCTTAGCTCTCAGCAGGGGCGTCAGGTTTAGCTGGTGCTGCTGGCGCTGCGCCTTGCTCCTCGCCGCCCTCATTCTCTTCTTCGGAGAACTCGTATTCGTCGAGAGTCGAGTCGATCTTAGCCATGGCTACAACGATATCGTCCGCAGCCGCAACAGAGATAATCTTCACACCTTGAGTCGCTCGTCCCATTGAAGAGATGTTGCTGATGTTGGTGCGCATGATCTTGTTCTGTTGGGTCACCATGATGAGTTGGTCTTTCACGCTGACAGACTTAACTCCGATCACAGCACCGTTTCTCGGGCTTGTGCGAATATTAATGATGCCTTTACCGCCACGATTCGTGATTCGGTAATCACTAACCGGAGTCCGCTTCCCATAACCCTTTTCACAGAGGGTGAGGATCGTTGGCTCTTCCCCGTCAGGATAAACTTCATCAACAACAACCAAGGAGCAGACGGTATCTTTCCGACTCAGCGTAATGCCGCGAACTCCGCGAGCCGTGCGACCCATGGAACGAACAGCCGACTCGTTGAAGCGAATCGCTTGTCCATTTGCGGTGGCGATAAGAATGTCTTGTTCTCCATTCGTCACTGCAACGCCGATCAAAGAGTCGCCTTCATCGATCTTAAGAGCAATGATTCCACGCTTCATAGGATTCTTAAAGGCTGACAACGGGGTCTTTTTAATGACTCCATGCTCGGTGGCCATAACAACCTGACGCCCGTCTTCAAAGTCGCCGTGGACAGTAATCACAGCGGAAACGCCTT
>JARGOJ010000820.1:3418-4439 GCA_029210225.1 Planctomycetota bacterium | reverse complement strand
GGAGCGTCCTCGCTGAGCCCAAGAAGAGAATTCGCCACGCCGCCCTGGACGTTCTTGAGTCTAAAAAAGATCCAAACGCCGCGCTCTACTTCACCAGCGCCCTCAGCTCTGAGAGCCCCATTCTAAGAATCAACGCAGCCCACGCCCTCATGCGATTCCCCGACAGGCGCTCTATTGCTCCCTTAATCGTGACCCTACGACACGAAACAGGGGACTTTGGCCGGGCCCACATCGTCAACTTCACGCAGCGAGCCTACATCAAAGACTTCGAGCTAAGCTCCGGAGGCACAGGCCTCGCCATTGCAGAAGTCGCAGACCCAGTGATTGATACCTTTACAGAAGGAACTGTGCTCGATGTGAAGGTTCGTAAAGTCGAATGGTATTCCAAAGCCGCCGTGCTCACACACCTCACAGGCGCGGACTTCGGGATCAAGCAAGTCGCTTGGAGAAACTGGTACAAGAAGAATAAAGGCCAGCTGGCCCTCTCCCCTGCCGCCCAAAAGCGTCGGAAAGCCTACCTCGCCTCAAAGAATTAAATCTCTCAGGCGCTCTAAAAGCCGGGTATAGAGGTCGCGACTCTCATTCCGACCGACTGATCCACCTCTTCGGGAAAGTGACCGTCGCGGCGAGCCGCCCGACACAGTGCTGGTGACTCTAAATAGTTGCCGCCGCGCTGCACTCGAAACAGCTCATCGGCGCCATCCCAGTCGTCACACCACTCACTGACATTGCCCAGCATATCTATCAAACCGAAGGCGTTGCTGCGGCGCTGATGCTCCGCTGGTGAATGGGGATGGGCTTCGCTGTTTTCGTTGTACCAGCAGTAATTGGCGTCCATGTCGTCCCCCCAGAAGAATCGCGAAGAGCTCCCTGAGCGGCAGGCATATTCCCATTCTTCTTCCTTAGGAAAACGAAAACCATCACCGTTCATATCGAGCCAGCGTTGACCATCCAGCCAGGAAAGTCCAAAACATGGTTGCTCCCGATCGAGCCAGTGATTATTCGGAGATGACGCTACCTC
>JARGOJ010000820.1:0-3369 GCA_029210225.1 Planctomycetota bacterium | reverse complement strand
GGACTCTCATCGTCAAACTCATCAGGCTCAATCTCATACATAAAGCGTTCGCAATAGGACAGCTCTGCTTCAATGTCCGAGGTCCCCATCCGAAAGCCGCCCCCAGGAATGAGCATAAAGGGAATGCTCGTCTCGCGATGAATAAAGGTCGCAATGCGATGTCCGAGGCCATTACACTTGTATAGACCCACGTGATCGAGTTCGTAGTGGATGCCAAGACGCCTAGAGACCGCGCCTATGGCAGCATCCTGAAGGACAGGGTCGGCTTCACACCAATCACTGCGATTATTTAGCAGCGGAAGCGTGGACTCCCCGTAAACTCGAGCCACCGCGTGGTGGTATCGAAGCTGAAGGTCGGGATTGCAAGGGTCTGATTCCCGTTGGCGTCTTAGCCTACGAATGTCATCGCCATACTTCACTGAGACCTACTTCCTCTCTCATTCCAGACTTGCTCTTTGAGAACAAAAATTCAACAAAAACACCGACATTCCTTCCGAAATCACTCTTTAACACTAAGCGAGATCGGCCTGTAAAGCGCGTCCTCACATCCTTGCGACGGAGTGAAGCGCCCTCAATGTCGTTTGACTTCAATCAAGATATTGTGGAACCCAACCTGAGGAATCTTTGAAAATGCGAACGCACTTCAGTGATTTCTTAAAGGTCGGCTCGAAGCGATGCACCCGTCCGGCGGGCACGACAATCATATCGCCCTTCTCCAGAACAAAGCGAAACCACACGCCATCGTCATCGCGAAGATCAAAGATGCCTTCTCCTTCAAGAAAAAGACGAACCTCGTCCTCGCTGTGGGTGTGAGCCTTATCGAATTTACTCAGAGCTTCATTGGGGGTCTCTGGAGAAATGCTCACAATATCGTGAACTAAGTAGCCGTGCTCTGCCTTGAACTCTTCAATTCTCGCTTCCAGAGCGGCTTCGTCATCGACGGGTAAGCCCTCAAGGATGGTCAACATGTCTTTGGGGAACTTCTGTCCCACTTCTTCGTAAACGCGCATCGTTCCGCCTGTTCTCTGAGTTCTATTTTATCGAGTCGTTGCGTTTTTGTATTGGCAAAGCCAGTCGTAGACTTCTGCGTGGCGCTTTGCTTCCATGACATCTCGGCCCCAAATATAGGCGCCGTGGTCTCGGACAAAGATCCCATGGGCGTTGTTTGGTAGCTTCTCCAAGCAAGCGGTCAGGCTCTCGGTCAGTTCACACTCTCGGGGTGTATTCTTAATGACCGGCACGACGTGTTTATCGGTGTAAACCGCTCCACGAATGCCTTTAATCATTTCAAGACGCTCCCAGGAGAGCCCCGGAATCTCTCGCTCATGACTAAGCGCAACGACAATATTGACACTGTGACTGTGAATCACGGCGCCAGCATCGGTCTTCTCGTAAATAGCGCGAAACAATGGTTCGCACTCCGAGACTTTTTTGTTCTCCAGTGAGTCGAGATTGGTAATCGCAAAGTCGCGGTCCATCTCAAACAACTCATTGGGCTGGACTCTCTCTTTGGCAACGCCACTTGGGGCCATAATGTATCCAGCGCCCTCTCGCATGGAGATGCCGCCACCGGTACCCGTGCACCAACCGAGCTGATAAAACTGACGTAGCAATTCACAAAGCAGACTTTTACTCGAAGTGACCTGTTCTCTCGCTGTGATTGTGCTGTCGACCATGACCTTTCCCCCCTATTTCAAGCGGGGTTTTTGCCAAAAAAAGAGCTCTGTAGCAAGACTGATTTGTCCCCGAGAACATTGAGTGCCACAATGGACTCTCTTGCGGCCCCTATCCTTCGAAGATACGGCCACACCAAATGGAGAGACTTCTTTGTCCGCCGACTCGCAAACCCTGGATTTACTGAGACAAGCTATTCGCTGGGGTTACCTGACCCAACAGCAAGCCGAGCACTGTGTCCAATTTGCAGCCCAGAATCAAAGAAACGCGCTTGAGGTCGCTCAAAGCTATCAATTGCTCACTCCTGAGCAGATTCAAACTCTGCTCAAAAACACTCCACGCCCGCAATCTTCAACCGCTCCTAATGCTCACGCCACTCCAAGACCAAAGAACAATTCCGGCTCGGCATCGGATTCTCGAAAAGCAAGTGATTCCGGTCCCCGCCTCCCTTCTCTGGGAACCAACGTGGATGGCTACGTCATCAAGCGGCTGCTTGGGCAAGGAGGAATGGGGGCGGTCTTTGAAGGAGAAATGGCGGGGGCGAGCTTTGCCCTGAAGTTCATAACTAGCCAGGACAGCCGGGCCATGGAGCGCTTCGAACGGGAAGCCCACGCTGCGGCCGCGGTCGACTCTCACCGTCATATCGTCAGCATCCATAAATATGCTGTCTGGCAGGACTATCCCTACGTGGTCATGGATTTCGTTCCTGGAGTCTCATTAAGCGACCGGCTCAGCGAAGAAAGACGGTCCTTCTCGACAGAGCAAAGCTTCGAACTCATCGGAAAGATGGCCGACGCTCTGAACCTGGTTCACTCCAAAGGGATTCTTCATCGCGATATAAAACCCGCGAATATTCTGCTCCGAGAAGGAGACGAAGAACCCTTGCTCACCGACTTTGGCCTCGCCTTTGTCCGAGAAGCGAAGACCCTTACTAAGACCGCAGAGATGCTCGGTACTCCTCACTATATGGCTCCCGAGCAAGCGAGCACCGATCGGAACAAGCTCGGTCCAGGTACCGATATTTGGGCCCTCGGAGTCATCCTCTACGAGCTTTTGGCTGGCGAGTTGCCCTTCACTGGGCAAACACTGGTCGAGATCTCAGCCTCCATTCTTTTGAAAGATCCCGATCCACCGTCTAAGAAAAATGCGGAGCTAAACGCGGGCATGGACGCGGTCGTCTTGAAGTGCCTCGAAAAGAACCCTAAAGCTCGCTATCAAACGGCTAAGGACCTGGCCGCAGATTGCCAGGCCGTCTTTCAGGGCGGGCCCATCACCGCGTCGCGCTCCGGGCTCTTTGGCCGAGCAGGGCGACGCTTGCTTCGTCGAACTGGTCGCCTCGGGGCGAGCCTTCTCTTCCTTTCCATCCTCACCATCGTTCTCGGTCCGATTCTCTGGTTCAAGCTAAGCCGGCAAGATCAACTCGACGAATCCGTCGCTCTCGAAATCAATACCCAGTTTGAAGGCCTGAAGAAATCTGCCCGAGAGCTGAACGCGCAGCTCGCCGATCACTTCGCTCATCACGCGCTTCAATATCGCCAGGAGTCCATCAAAGACCCAAAGAAAGACCCAGTCTGCGAGAAAGTCGATCAGTATCTAATCGCGTTCAAAGACTTCGAGCAAAAAGCCATAGTGAGCTTGAAGGGCCAGCCGAAGGCGCTCGACAACTTGGTCGGGCAGAAGGAGTTGACGCGGCTC
>JARGOJ010000819.1 GCA_029210225.1 Planctomycetota bacterium | reverse complement strand
GATTGAACAGAGCAAGGCGACTTGTCGAGACTCCGCGTACAACTTGAATTTGGTGACCATCGAAGACGGCATGATTCGGGATTGCTTCAAAGGTCTCCCCGACGAAACAAACAACGCCCTCTTTCAGACTTACTCTCTCCATCAAGATCAGCAATTGGCGCCCTCACCTATTCAACGGGAGGTCCTCCGAGTTGTCCCACTCAAGATTGTTCGAGGTACGCGGCTGATACTGTCAATGCTGACCCGGACGAGTTATCGGGTCGCTGTCAAAGCCGCGTTGCGGTCCTTGGATCAGAGTCTCCGAATGGAGACCCTCGCTTCCATCGACTTCCAAACGCTGAGACTCTCAGTCGACCAGTGGAAAAGCATCGCCTTTCAATTGGGTCAGATGGTCGCGTTGATACGGGGTCAAGAGCTTTACAGCAAGTCGCATGTGCGCGATATTTTCCCTGGCTTACAGCCATTTATCGATCGTCAGATCCTCGGTGTTTCTGCCTCCCCGATCAACGATTACAGGGATGAATTAGTGGAACTGGTCTCCGACGTTTACACTCGCCAGGATGGGCCTCTAAACCTATTTTGCTATATCTCTAGCGTTAAGGTCAAAGAGTGGAACCGGTACACCCTTCAGTGTCGGGGCACTATTATTGATTTGAAGTCAGAGCGTGTTGTCGCTTTTCCCTATGAGAAGTTCTTCAAGTGGAATGAATTGGACGGTTGGCGCGAGCAAGACTTCTCAAGCCCTCCCTTAGAGTTAGTGGAAAAGGTCGATGGCTCCTTCGTGACCGCTTTTCAATGGCAAGGTGAGCTTCGCTTTGCCTGCAAGGGAAACTTCGACGCCGAGCAGTCCCGGAGGGCGAAAGCACTCTCTTCGCGTTATGATTTGTCGAACTTTGACTTTCAGCGCAATAGTTACACTTTCGAGGTTGTCTACCCAGAGAACCGTTTCCCTCAGGGCTTCGCGAGCGTCGACTATGGGGCGGAGTGCCTTTATCTTACGGGTATTCGCGATCTTCAAAGCGGCGATATTTTGCCCTATTCCCAGGTTCGGGATGTGGCACAGGCTGGGGGCCTTCGTTGGCCTCAGGTCTATCAGTTAGAATTGGGCGAGGTCCTTGAACTGTCTAAAGAAGCGGAATGGACGAACTTCGAAGGCTGGGTTGCCAACTTCGCTGGCAAGCGAGTGAAGATCAAGACAAGAGGATACTCCCAATTGAACGAGCTGTTTAACAGTCTTCGTCACGGACGGCATCGGATCTTGAAAGACTATGTAAGATTGACGACAGCTCAGTGGCTGGAGAAGCTCTCCATTCTCCCCGAGGACATGCGTCCGCTCTTTGATGCGGAGGTCGATCTCTTCATTCAGTCTAAGAAGGATTTGGAAGAAGAGCTTGCATCCGCGCTGGCCGATATTAATAAGAGCCTTGATATTGGTGACTTTCATCACTTTGTTTTAAGTCAGATTGATCAGCGATTTCACAAGATCTTGTTTCGGATGAAAAAGGGACAAGATTGCGATGCACTGATGGAAGACTTAGTCTTAAGGGCGCTGTTGAAAATCGGGCGGGAGAGCCAGGGTCTTGGTTGTCAGCGCGTGACTTGGGAGCTTCTTTCTAGTGATCTGGCAGACTTAAATCGTTAGGGTCTCTGGGAGGGCATTTGTTCATGAGCAAGGACAGTGATGACGGACCAGGGCGCAAGGAATTGAGCGGGCTCAACGACTGAGCCGGGACGATGCTCATGGGTGAATGAGCTGTCAGAACCCAAAGATTCAAGGATGACAGAGCACTAGGTCTCCTCGGTCTTGACGGCGCGCTTATCGGCGGCGCCTGCGTCCGCTGATTCGTGTCGACTTTCTGCGCCCGCTGCTCTTGCTGTCGCCTTTCGCAGTTCGCTTCGAGCTTCCTCGGGAGGGGGCCGGAGGAAGCGCTGGCCGTTTGCTGCTTCCTTTGGACGGAGCTGGCGGCAAGGCAGGAGGTCGCTGAGTACGTTCCGTTTGCGGCGCTCGTTGGGGACGAACTTTTGTCGGCAGCGGAGAGGCGACTTCAGCTTCAATGAAGTCTTCTTCTTCCACTTCTTTTTTCGCGAGGTGTTCCTCAACGACTTTCCGCACTTGGTCTTTCGTGTGTTGACGGCGTTTCTTCTTGGCGTCAATCTCACGTTTTTTGAAATCGGCGAGGAAAGACACGATCTTCGTCTCTAGCTCTTCCGATTGAAGGACATCAGTGATGAGCTCGGACCAATCAAAATCATTCTCGAATTGATGGATGCGTTTTTCGAGCTTCTTGCGTTCTTCTAATTGAACAGCTTCTCGTGTAATAACGAAGCGCTTAACGATTCGGAGCACGCGGTCATCGTCGAACGGCTCGTCGGCCTCTTCCAACTCTATTTGTCGTTGTTCAATCTCTGCGAGGCGATCTCTAAGGGACTCAATATTCCCTGCCAATGACTGACCTTGCTTGGTGAAGAGTCCGCCCTGCTTATCTAATTGATTTGTCAGTTCGTCGACAGACTGTGAAACCTCCTCTACCGACGACGAGACACCGAGAAGGCTGGTGTTGAGCTCACCCATAGAGTTGGAGACTTCTTGAAGCTCATCGTCTATCTGCGGCAATATCTGCCCCAACTTTTTGCCGGTGTACTGTTTCGACCGTTTAACTATTTCGTCGGCGTTTCTTTCGAAGTTCTCTTCAATCTCGCGGCGGCTCTCAACGCTCGCGATCGACTTAATCCATTGAACAGCGCGTTTTCCCCGTAGCGTTTCAACGGCGCGGCGTGCGACCATCGAGTTCAATCGAGCTTGGAAATCATCGGAGCCAAAGGCTCCCAACAGGGCATTTTGAACGGCGCTCTCAATCTTCTCTTGAAGGACCGGTGATTCACTCAGAATGGAGTCAATGTTTGCTCGTTGAGCGCGAGCTGCGAAGGGATCTTGCCTATCCTTCTGTGGGCTCCTTTGGCGAAGGGGTGATTGAGATTGGGACAGAAGGCGTCGTGCTTCTTCGAGGAGTTGCTGATTGGATTGAGTTAATTGTGAGACTGATTTGCTTAGCTCGCTGGGGAGGTCGTCCCGAAGCATGCTACGCAGAACGCGGGTGACTCTCGCGGTCAGCGGATCGATAAGAGGCGCGGGACGTTGCTCGACATGGCTGATTGCTTGAATAAGCACCAGGGCCTCTTCGAGAAGCTGGAGCGACTTGTCGTAGTTCTTTTGGGCTGCGTGGGCTTCACTCGCAGCGAGACGCTGGAGGACCTCGTGGGGACGTAGGGAGAGGGTGTCAAAGTGTTCCCAGGTGCGGTCGAGGCAGCGCTCGAACCATGAGCCGAATGCATCGGCCCGAGACCAATGAAAGCCCGTCGACTCGAAGACATCGAGGGCGCGGGCTATTAAGAAGAGATCTTCTAAAGGGATTGGTTGTTCAGGGGCTTGGGTGTCGGGGTTTGGCGTGCGGTCAGAGGACGAACGAAAGCCGGAGTCGCTGAGCGACTCGTCGGCTTTTTGAGTTTCGTCCTCCGGGTCCATGACGCCTAGTTCCCTGATGAACCGCCGCCTTGATTAGGCGGGTTATTGTCTTTGGGCTTGTCCGCAGATGAGTCTGGACGCGAGTGCTTTCCACTGGCCGCGGGCAATGCCATGGCTTCCGAGAGAACACCTTGAACGTTGCCAAGCTCGGCCAAGAAAGAACTCTTGAGCTGCTCCATTTTTTCGACTTTTTCTTGAAGACGGGTCACTTTCTGTTCAAGCTCCCGATTTTCTTCCTGAAGCTCCTCCGATTTTTCACCGAGGTCATCCAGGTGCTTCTTCTGCGTGTTTACTTGCTCTTGAGCTTCGGCTACCTCTTTTTCAAGGTTCTTCTCTTCTTCTTGAGACTCTTGGCGAGCTTGCTTCAATTCAATGATGCGGTCTTCGGCCATTTGAATACGCTCTTCCGACTCGATAATTTGCTCTTCAAGATCGTCTTGAAGCTTATCGAGTTGGCGTCCTTCACCGAGCATCACCTGCGCTTGCTTCGCTAATTCCTCGTTGCGTTCGAGGGTGGTCTGGGTGTTCTCGACCTCATGCTCAAGACGGTCAATCGCTTGCTCAAGGCTCTCGCTCGCGGCTTTGAGTTCAGCAATTTTACGATTGCCTTCACCGACCATTTCACCAAGCTTCTTGCGTGCCTCAGACACGGCGGCCGAAAGCTCGACGCCATCATCATCAACGGCGGGGGGGCGCTCTCCGACGGCTTCTAGGGCCGAGCTACGCGGCTTGGAAGGCTCTGCTTTGGATTCATCGGGGCGGGGCGATTCTTCAGCCTTTGGGGGCTTAGGGGCCTTTTCCTCTTCGCTTGAGTCAGAGGGCTCGGTTTGCTCATCAGTGGCCATGGATCTTCCTTCTTGTGACAAAATTGGAGGGTTGAAAGTGTTCTCTCAACCGGCGCTAAACAGTGACAGCGTCCTC
>JARGOJ010000818.1 GCA_029210225.1 Planctomycetota bacterium | reverse complement strand
GGAGAAGTCCGACCGTGAATCTGAAGAGAAGAGAGATGAGGACCTTCTCACGCTGACACAATTAACAACCAAGCCCGAAGACGGTGGCCGCTACTTCGTCGAAATTCGGGGAACGGCGAAGGAGCTAATTGACAATTGCCGGGTGCAGGTTCAATTAGTCTTTATGGGGAAGAGCTTGGGAAAGAAGTATTCTAAGATTGTCAGCAATCAGTTTACTTGTCTCTTTGGACCCTTCAGAAAGGATCTCTTCCCTGGCCTCTACGAAATCAACGCACGCTTTATGCTCCATCGTCAGCGTTATGAAGTTCGCTACGAATGGAAAAAATCGGTCAGTAAAGAGCGGAGCAAAAAACTCTCTAAATTGGACGGCCGAGCATTTTACAACGTCGGCGGAGCCGAGCTGGCACGGACCAAGACAGCCGAGTTTCTCAAGCTGCGTAAGGATTTGCTGGGGAAGTTAGAGTCTCAGCTCAAAGATTTTCAAGACTTGTATGCATCTGCGACTCGCTGCTATTTCCGTGAAAACCGGAAGATTAACGAAGCGCGATGGAAAAAATGGTTAGAACGCTATAAGTTCGCGAAGAGCACTGAGGACTGGGAGCGAATTCTGAAAGATAAGCGGATTATTCGTGGTGGAGTCCATCTTGACGCTGTGAAGTGGCAAAGCACAGTGACGAAACATTTGATGGCGATCCGCACTCTCTACTCAGATTTTTATGCCTCTGAAACGACCTTCTTGTCGCCGCGATTACCGAAGATCAACTCGCATATGACAGAGATGTTCGCTGTTCTCTTTGACCTCTATGTCACTCGAACCCTCACGCTTTTCAAAGAGAATCGTCTGAAAATCCCTGCGGCGTTAGCGAGTCAATTTGGTACTTTGCCTTTTGACCAAACGCCCTTTACGGGTGTTGGACGATTCAAGTCTTTGCAGGGAAAGATCATGCGTCGATTTGAAGAAGAGATGTTGGCGTTTGAACTCGATAATAAGCCTGTGGAAAAACCTCAAAAGAAGCCCAATTGAATAGAGATGACTGCTTCAACGTCATCTTATTGTGAAGACAGTCCCTTGGAAGGAATGAATCAATGCACCGGAGAGTCTTTTCATTAATGTTTGTGGCCGCGCTGAGCGTCCCCATTGTCGCCCACGCGGCTGATCCAGTTATTGATAAAGTGGATAGGGCCGTTGTCCAGCCAGGTTCAGTGATAGTGATCACCGGACGAAATTTCAATAAGGACGTCACGAAGATCCGAATTGAAGTTGGCGGCAAGAAGTGTATGGTCACGCAATCTTCGGACACTCAGGTTATGTTTGTCGTGAGCCTCGACGTGAAGCCGGGCAAGGAGACGATCATCCTGACCCTCGGCGGTAAGAAGGCCAAGTATCCCATCGAGGTCAAAGAAAAAATTGACGAAGGCAAGTCTGACGGCGGCAAGCAATCGGAAGACTCTTCGAAGACGCAATTAATCGTTGTTGAGTCGTTGAGTCCTAGGGGCGTCAATGGTGGGAAGACCGCGCTCACCGTGAAGGGGAAAACCCTTAAAATGGTGGACGGCTTCAAACTAAACATTGAAGTGCTTTTTGGGAGAAACCGCATTGTGAAATCGAAGGTAGAGGTCAAGGGCAATCGCTTTGAACTGACCTTCCCACCAATTTCTCGCAAGCTGTACCCCGGAACTTACACGGTGCAATCATCTTTTCAATTGGCTCGTCAGAAGTCGCGTTATCGCTCTGTTTGGCTGAAGACTGCGAGCGCGGAAGACAAGAAGCTCTACCGTCGAGTGAATCGCACAGACTTCTTTCCCATTGGCAGTGATTCCGACAACAAAGCCGAGTCGAAAAAGTTACGTGATGCTTATACGGTTCGCTTGGAGAGCTTTCATAAGATCTTTGAGAAATTGCAATCGGAATACGCGAGCGCCTCTCGTTGTCTCTTTTACAAGAACAACAAGGTCCATGAAGATGTTTGGAAGGAATACTGCGCGAAGTTGAAGCTCTGCAAAGAAATCGAGGACCTCGAGAAGGCCGCGAACTCTACGACTTACGTGCCTAAAAACGGTCGCTATCTTAAAGATTCTTGGAAGACCTTCCTGAAATCAGAATTCAAAAAGATTGTTGCAGAGTATCAAAAAGTGGAGAGATTAAGCGCTAAATATGTCAGTGCTCGATTCCCCGAGACGGACGCAGCATTGAAGGAAATGGCATCCGTGCTTGTGGAACTCATGATTAATCGCACCTCGGAAATGCTCAAGCGAAGCAAATTGAAAGCAACCGAGAATCCGAGAGCTTTTTATGGAGTCGAGAATATTCCCGCTGGGGCAAAGGGAACTGCTGGACGCTACATGCAGCTCCGAAACAAGTCGCTTCGTGAGCTGAATCCTACGAAGCTTCTAGGCAAGCCGGATCCCGAGGAAAAAGGTAAGTAACGCTTATCTTTTGACGTTGACAAGTGTATTTAAGATAGGCGGTTGATCCCGCCTATCTCGCGTTCAGGATCCAACGAACAACAGCTCAAGTTCCCTTTCAGAAAGGCGCTGCGCGTGTCCGAATCCATTGAAGAGCCTAAAGATGATCAAACAGGTGGCGGCTCGGGAAAGGCTCCCAAAAAACGCAAGCGCCTAACGATGTTCCCCGAGTCAAAAGGCGCCCGCATTCGAGCAGGCCTACTTATTGCCATATGCGTCCTCATTCCAGGGTGTATGACCTGGCGCATGGTCGTGATGCCTGGTTCGTCCTATGACGGCGCGCTTCCTGCTTTGGAGAGCGAGGAAGAGCTCTTCGCCAAGAATCTAAAAGCCCATGTGGTCATGTTGGCGGAGACCATCGGCGACAGAAATCATGCGAATGAAGAAAAGTATCAGGAGGCCGTCGCTTACATCAATTCCAGTTTCCAGGCTTGCGGCTATAAGGTCGGCTTTCAAGAGTTCAAAGCCTTTCGCAAAACCGCGAAGAACATTGAAGTCGAGATTCCAGGAACTGGACGGCAGGCAAAGGAGCTTCTCATCATTGGGGGTCACTACGACTCGGTGAAGGGCTGTCCCGGGGCGAATGACAATGCGTCAGGGACGGCAGGTGTTTTGGAGTTGGCGCGTTACTTTCAGGGGCAACGCTTTAACAGGACGGTCCGCTTTGTCGCCTTTGGAAATGAAGAGCCTCCGTATTTTCAACACAAAGGAATGGGCAGTCTGGCGTACGCGAAGCGTTGCAAGGAGAGAAAGGAGAACGTTGTAGGAATGATCTCCCTTGAGACGATTGGATTTTACTCTGACAAGGAAGGCAGTCAGGTCTATCCGTTTCCGTTTAGCCTCTTTTATCCCAGCACTGGAAACTTCATTGGTTTTGTGGGGGATAGCACGTCGCGAGACTTTGTCCATACTGTGATAGAGTCATTTCGCCGGCAAAAGAACTTCCCTTCTGAGGGGGTGGCGGCTCCGGCTCACATTCCGGGAATTGGTTGGTCTGATCACTGGTCTTTTTGGCAGCATGGCTTTCCTGGAGTGATGGTGACGGACACGGCGCCCTTCCGATATAAGCACTACCACACGCCTGAGGATACCCCGGACAAGCTAGACTATGAAAAGATGGCGCGAGTGCTTCATGGAGTTGCAAAAGTGGTTGAGGAAATCGCGGGGAAAGGCGAAGAATGACAGACAAGATGGATCAGACGGTCATTGCCCATCACTTCGCAGACCTTGAAGATGTTCGGCTGCATTATGTTGAAGCCGGAGATCCAAGAGGGCCATTGATCATCCTGCTCCATGGCTTCCCAGAGTTCTGGTATTCATGGCGCCATCAGATTCCAGTGCTTTCCGAGGCGGGCTTTCGGGTGATCGCGCCGGATATGCGCGGTTACAACCTCTCAAGCAAACCCTCTGAGGTAGAGAGCTATGGCGCCGACTACCTGAGCCGCGATGTGGCGGCGCTGATCCAACATTGCGAACGGGACTCCGCGACAGTTGTTGGTCATGATTGGGGGGGCGGCGTCGCTTGGTATTTCGCCATGAGATATCCTCAATTATTGAATCGTTTAGTTGTCATGAACGCGCCTCATCCCGAAGAGTTTCCAATTCATCTGCTCGATCCAAGCCAACTGTTAAAGAGCCTCTATATGCTCATTTTTCAAGTTCCTGGGCTTGGTGAGAGAATGATGGCGAAGAACAATTTCGCCAAGCTTCGTCGTTTGTATCGAAACAACCCTGTGAACCCCCTTGCCTTCTCCTCGGAAGACATTGAACGCTATGTTGAGGCGGCCGCACGCCCCGGTGCCCTCACAGCGATGACGAATTACTACCGGGCTGCAGCGAAGGCGTTGTTCCGCCCTCGGGCTTTTCCGGTTCAGCCGGTGCGTGCTCCAACCTTAGTTATCTGGGGACAGCAAGACACGGCTCTAGCTCCGAGTTTAGCGGAGGTGCGCCGTTCTCTCGCTCCTCGCTTGACAATTCAGA
>JARGOJ010000817.1 GCA_029210225.1 Planctomycetota bacterium | reverse complement strand
GCAGCGCTTCGAGAGCCTCATGGCCCTGCCTGGGGTTGGGGATTACCCCGCCGCGGCCATCGCGTCGATGGCCTTCGATGAAGAAGCGGCCGTGATAGACGGCAATGTCGAGCGAGTGCTAAGCCGCTTTTATGCCATTAAGAAAGACCCCAGCAAAGGCGAGGCAAAGAAGACGCTCCGTAAAAAGGCTTTTGCGTTAATCAAGGGAACGGAGCCCAGCGTTCATAATCAAGCGATGATGGAGCTTGGCTCACTCATCTGCCGCCCAGGGGAATTGGCGCAATGCAAGGCTTGTCCAATCTCAGACTCCTGCAAAGCCCTCGCTCAAGATATCGTCGCGACTCTCCCCAAAAAGGCGCCGCGGAAGAAAGCCAAAGCGCGCCTCGATCGCGCCCTGGCGATTTGTAGGAACGGGAAGATTCTCTATGGCGAGCGGAAAAAAGGCGAAGTTTGGGGAGGCCTCTATGAGCTTCCCAGGGTCGTTGTTGTAGGAGATGAACTCATCGAGGCGAGCGCGACGAGAATAGGTCGAGAGCTGCTCGGGAGGAAAGCCCATTCGACCAAGAGCGAGCCCATTGCCACGACTAAGCACGGAGTTATGAACGAGAAAATCACCCTTGAAGTCTACGCTGGCAAGATTCATGGCAAGGTCAGCGCCAAGGGATATGCAAAGTTGCAGTGGGTCTCGATAGGAGAAATTGATAACTTAGCGCTGCCTTCTCCCCAAAAGAAAGTCGCTCGCAAGGTCTTTGCCTGGTGGAAGAAGGCCGAAGCTTCTTCGTCGTAGGCTCTCTAGTCAGAATGGTCCCAAAATGTCCGAACTCGTCCGCGTAAGCCTCTCATTAGATAAACACTTACTCGACAAGTTGGAGCTGCTCATCGCCGATAGCAGTTATAAGAATCGGTCGGAGTATGTCCGCGACATGATACGAGAGCAGCTCGTTCAAAAGCAGTGGGAGAGCGACGAAGAGACCGTTGGGACCTTGACACTGGTCTACGATCATCACCAACGAGAATTGAGCCGTAAGCTGACAACGATTCAGCATGACCACCACGACTACATTCTGGCGTCGACCCACGTTCACCTCGACCATCACCTTTGCGCTGAGGCGATCATCATGAAGGGACCCGCCAATAAGCTACGGTCTCTGGCAGATCAGCTTAAGAAGCAAAAAGGCGTGCTCCACGCCGCATTAGCTGGGGGGTCAACCGGGAAAGACCTCCACAAACATTAAGCACAGCTTAAGGATCAATTAATTAATGCCGACTTCTTCTTTATGGGAACGTGATCTAGAATGCGCGTTCAACACAAAGGAGTTGACAGATGGAAGAATTGTTATTGCACGGCTTGGTCCTTCTCACCCTGTTTATCATTTCAAGCGCGAGCGCAGGTTTATCCCTCTCTTTCGCGATGATCTACCCAAAGTTTAAGAACGCGAGCTTGATGGCCATTGTGATTTGCTGGTCATTCCTAGCTTTCAAGTATCCGATTTTTCACTTTGATGTGTTCTTCTTCTGTTTCCTTCCTCTCCTAACACTCGGCCTGTTCTTAGGTGCTGGAATCCTGAAGCTAAACAGTAAGCATCCAAAAGTGCTCGCCTTCCCTGGACTCATCCTTTTCTGCATAAATGTAATCATCGGAATGCTTCGAACGCTCTGGCTTTAAGACTTTTCGCCTGTCCTTTCTGAAGCCCTCAACGACTTGGCAAAAATTCGTGTTACGAATTGTAGATTTGTATTATGATCTGCAATTCCTACAGTTAACCGATGTTGAAGTCGAGAGAGCCATGCACATATTTGAAGGCGCGATTAGCAACGAGATCAATGCTACCACTGCGATCATGGCCGTGAGCGCTATCAGCATCGCCCTTTACAAAGGTAAGGGTCAGCTTGAGGAAAAAGAAGTCCCTTTGTTAGGAATGACCGGCGCCTTCATCTTCGCGGCCCAAATGATTAACTTCCCCATCGCTGGTGGCACGAGCGGCCACCTGCTTGGTGCAGTGCTCGCCGCCCTGTTGGTTGGTCCACTCTATGGCGTCTTAGTCATGGCACTCGTGCTTGGGATCCAAGCCGTCATGTTTGCCGACGGGGGCTTGACTGCCCTTGGGACGAACATATTTAACATGGCCATCGTCAGCGGCTTCAGCGGCTACGCGGTCTTCTGGATCATGAAGAAGGTGCTCCCGAACACAAAGTCCTCTTTCCTCGCGAGCGCCGCCGTCGCTTCTTGGATCTCTGTAGTTCTCGGTTCGATAGCTTGCGGCGTTGAGTTAGCGCTCTCAGGAAAAGGACCCATGGGCTTACTCGTCGGCTCCATGGCCGGAGTTCACTCGCTCATTGGCATCGGAGAAGCTCTCATTACCACAACGGTTCTCTCTCTCGTGCTCAACGCGAGGCCCGATCTCCTCGAAAAGTGCTACCCAAATTCCAATCAAGAAAAAGACATGGACCAGCGTTGTCAACTAGTTGAGGTGACCCCATGACATTGAAAAGCCCCGCCAAACAATCTTCCTCTAAATCGTCCTTTGTGGTCGCCGCGCTCATCGTCACTTTCCTCGTCGCCGGTGTGCTCTCAGGCTTCGCTTCGAGCAGCCCCGATGGATTTGAGGCTGTGACCGCCAAATATCAAATTGAAGAGAGCGAAACAAAGGCATGGAACCATGCCCCAATGGTCGATTACGCCGTCCCTGGAGTTGAGAGCGAAGCGCTGTCCACGGGGCTCTCCGGTATCGCCGGAACTTTGATCGTCTTAGCCCTGGGCTTTGGCCTGGCCCGTTTCGCCCAGAAGTCCGAACTATCCGCTGAGGATAGTCTGACTTAATCGTGAAGGATACTCTCTTCGATCAGCAGGCCTCCCCTGACAACTTCATTCACAGCCTCGATCCCCGGACAAAGATTCTCACGCTCTTTCCGCTCATATTCGTCTCGACAAGTACGCCTCCTCAGTTCCTCCTATCATTCGGGCTTTACAGTCTCTATCTCATTGTTTTAACTGCTCTCGCGCGGATTCCCATCAAGCTTCTCATCAAGCGATTTCTCATGGCCCTGCCCTTCATCCTCATGGTCAGCGCCTACCTTCCCTTTGTCGAACAACAAGACTTATCCAACCCCTACAGCGGTGGCTGGTGGCTGTTCTGGAACATGGTGATCAAAGCGTTCATCGGGATCTATGCCATGTCCGTGCTCACCGCGACAACCCGCTTCGCCAAGCTCATTCAAGGTTTCGCCCGCCTCCGTGCGCCTCAGCTCCTACTCATGTTGCTCAGTTTTACCTATCGATACATGTTCGTCTTAGTTGAGGAAGCTCAAAGAATGAAACGCGCACGAGACGCACGGGCCTACGGCGGACGCTGGCTCTGGCAAGCCAAGGTCATCGGCCAAATGATCGGCACCCTCTTCCTCAGAAGCTACGAACGGGGTGAGCGGGTCTACCTCGCCATGTGCTCCCGAGGCTACGACGGAACTCAGAGCCTCTGGCAAAACAGCTCTGAGGCTTTGGGGCGACGAGATTATGCCTTTGCTCTCTCCTCTATATCAGTGTTTATCCTAGCGCGCTGGGGGGTTGTGATATGAGCACTCGCGCCCTGGAGATCACTGACCTCACTTATCAATACCCCAACGGAACCCTCGCCCTAGACAAGCTCTCGCTCGCAGTCGAGGCCAATGAGCGGGTCGCCATCATTGGAGCGAACGGAGCCGGGAAGTCAACCTTGCTGCTCCACCTCACCGGTGTTCTTCGAGCCAGCTCGTCATCTGCCTTCAAGGTCTTTGGAACCGAGCTCTCAAAGAAAACTCTGCGAGAAATTCGTCAAAGGGTCGGGATGGTCTTTCAAAACCCCGACGATCAGCTCTTTTGCCCATCGGTCCATGAAGACGTGGCCTTTGGTCCTAGAAATTTGAAGCTCCCAGAGAGTGAGGTTTTGAAAAAAGTAGAAGAGAGTCTGGCAGCGGTAGGACTCCCTGATCATGGTTCACGAAGCGCCTTCCAGCTCAGTTTAGGACAGAAAAAGCGAGCCGCGATCGCCACCGTGCTCGCCATGGATTGTCAAATGCTAGCCCTCGATGAACCGACCAGTGCCCTTGATCCTCGCGGTCGACGTGAGATCATGGAGCTCCTTGAGCAGCTCGGCGGAACTCAGTTGATCATTACCCACGATTTTGCCCTCGCCCAACGCCTTTGTTCTCGCGCCATCATTCTTCATAATGGACGAAAGGTCGCTGACGGAGACCCCGCCAATCTCCTAAACGACGAAGCCCTCCTCGACGCTCACGACCTCTTGTAAGAAAGCATTGCTATTGTGTGGAAGAAACTGACCAGCCTCTTTCAGAAGATGAGCCCCGAACAAGCTGAGATCCTCAAGGGCTTCGAGAGCATCGCGCTCAGCCCCATGCTTGTTCGATTTCCCAAGCGAGCTCGTCAAGACGCCTTGCTCAATAAACGCGCCTGCCT
>JARGOJ010000816.1 GCA_029210225.1 Planctomycetota bacterium | reverse complement strand
GTAGGCTCGCGCGACATCGTCGAGGGCGCGGGGATACTCTTTTTGGGCGGCGAGCACCAATGCACGGTTGTTGTAGATGGCCGCGACGTTGGGGGCCAGAGCAATCGCTTTGGCGTAAGACTGCAATGCGCCTTCATGATCTTTGACGAGGGCCAACAGGTTTCCGTAATGAAAGTGCAGCTCAGCCATGCTCGGATCGAGGGTGAGAGCTTCCTCGATATCGGCCTTGGCCTGCTCCAAAAAGTCCTCGTGTCCCGATAAAAGGGCGGCCCTTCGGGCGAGAGAGACGATGTGTTGTGGGTTGGCTTTTAAGGCCTGATCGTAGCATTCCTTGGCCTGCTCAAAGTCGCCCCACTGCGAATAAGCAAGGCCGAGGGCGGACAGGACCTCGGCGTCCATGGGAGCTAACTCCCTGGCGCGTTGGTAGGAATCTAGAGCGCCGTCGACATCGGCCAACTGACCGAGGACATTGCCGCGCTTGAGGTGAGCTTCTGGATCGGTTGGGGTCAGCTCCAACCACAATCGGATGTCTTCTAGAGCCCCGGCGAAACGGCCTAGCTGCATTCGCAACGATGCCCGTTCCTTTCGACTCTCCAGGTTTTCTTCGGGTCCGTCAAGTTGGGAATCCAACTCTTCAAGCCTTGTTTCTTCGGCACTAAGACCGGAGGACGGGACGCGAGCTTGTTGATCCTCGTTCATGGGATATTGAGAGGTCCTTGGGTACGGGTTGGGTCACTCCACTTCAATCACGACAAAACATTATAGATTGAGTCCAATGGACTTGGAGTGTGAGCTCGTTTGGGAGCAGACTTTTTTCTTCTTGCTGGGCATCCTCGGTAAACACTTCGTCCAAAAAATGCATAATCGCGGCCTGCCTCACGACTGGTGTTCAACGGAGCCATCTTATGTTTGCCACGTATACGTCACCTCTTGTCAGCCGATATTCCAGCCACGAAATGGCGGAAATCTTTTCGCCGCTTTCATACGCCCGGTGCTGGCGTCGCGTTTGGCTTGCTCTCGCGGAAGCTCAGGCCGAGGTCGGTGCACCCATCACCGAAGAGCAGCTCGCCGCGATGCGCGAGACCCAAGAACAAATCGATCTCGCACGAGTCGCAGAAATCGAAGCTGAGACCCGTCACGACGTCATGGCTCACCTCCTCGCTTGGGGCGAAGTCTGCCCCATAGCCAAGCCTATCATTCATCTCGGGGCCACCAGTCAGTTTGTCAACGACAACGCAGAAGCCCTCATTTTTCGCCAGGGAATGACCATTCTGCGGAACCGCTTGGTTAACGTGATTCGGGGATTAAGCTCCTTTGCTCACCAAGAGCGCGCTCGTCCAACCCTCGGATACTCTCACTTTCAGCCAGCCCAGTTGGTCACCGTTGGGAAACGGACCTGTCTCTGGATCCAAGATCTCGTCTTCGATCTCAACGACCTGGCCGCCCGTATTGAGGAATATCCATGTCGCGGAGCGAAGGGAACAGTTGGTACGCAAGCGTCCTATTTAGATTTGTTGGGGAGTCCAAAGAAAGTCATTCAGCTCGACCAGAAAATCGCTGAGAAGCTCGGCTTCGCCCGCTCCGCTGTGATCACTGGACAAAGTCTAAGTCGAAAACACGACACACGCATCCTTGATGCCCTCGCCGGTATATCGACCTCGCTATCTAAGTTGGGCCGAGATATGCGGCTACTCATGCATACGGGCGAACTAAGGGAGCCGTTCCGCCAGGGGCAGGTTGGGTCGTCAGCCATGCCGTACAAGCGCAACCCAATGCTTTCAGAGCGCCTCTGCGCTCTCTCTCGAGTGGTTCTCCATCAACGGAATTGCATCGCGGATATGGCTGGCAGCCAATGGTTGGAGCGCAGTCTAGATGATAGCGCGACGCGACGGATCTCGATCCCCGAAGCCTTCCTCGCTTGCGACGGTGCGCTTCGCGTGGCCCACGAACTCTCCCTTGGATTGCACGCCGACCAGCAATCCATTGATGATCGAATGAAGACCCATTTGCCTTTCCTCGCCGTCGAGAAGATCCTCGCGGAGGTTGTGAAGTCGGGAGGAGATCGCCAGGAAGCCCATGAAAAACTTAGAGTTCACGCTATGGCTTGCTTTGAAGATCGAAACAAAGACTTCCACGAAGAGCTGTTCAAAGATCCGCTTTTCAAGCCTCTCAAGAAGCGGCTAAAGAAGATGGTCGATCCTCAAACCCTTATAGGAATGGCAGACATTCAAGTCTCTAATTTCCTCGACGAAGTCACTCGCCCGCTGCTCCGTCGCTATAGCGACGTTCCAGCCCTCACTGATGCGCTGAGTGTTTAAGAGCGTCTTCCGCTCTCTATGAAGCTGGATATTGCTCGACGAAGTCGCTGAGTCCGTCTAACCATGGAGGACAGAGGGCGATTCCGAAGGCTGGCAAGACTCGGCTATGGAGTATGGAGCAGTTTGGTCGCGGCGCTGGCAAGCCATAATCCCGGGCCGTCGTTGCGCTGGTTGGATGATCGATATTGGCGAGTTTTAATGCGGATCTTGCGAAGTCGAGCCAAGTCACGGCGTTTCCAGTCCCCGTCACATGAACAACACCGGCGAGCTTCGATTCGGTGATTTCGATCATTTTATCGGCGAGATGGGGAGCATAAGTAGGAAGCCCGCGTTGGTCGGCGACCACCTTGAGTTCTTTGCCAGATCTTGCCCGATCAATAATCGCCGAGACGAAGTTGCGCCCCGCAGGACCAAAGAGCCAGCTGACACGGACGACAATATTCTCGGGGCTTGAGGCAAGGACCGCCTTCTCCCCAAAGAACTTTGATCGTCCATAGATGGATCGTGGGTTGGTGTCGTCAAATTCGTCATAGCCCTCATTGGATAGACCATCGAAGACGTAGTCGGTGGAGACGTAGATGACCTTCGCCGACATTCTCAACGCCGCTCGACAAACCGTTTGAGTGCCAATCGAATTCACTGCGTAGGCCAAGTCTTGTTGAGTCTCACAATCATCGACCGCTGTCATAGCGGCGCAATGATAAATGGTGTGGGCCTCAAAACTCTCAAGCACCCGGAGAATTGCTTCCGGATCTGTCAGTTCTAGCTCCTCTCGTGTCAGCGGAACAACGGTGTATCCCTTTGCTGAGAGCCGCTCACAGAGTGGCGTGCCGAGCTGCCCATTGGCGCCGGTGACTATGACTGTTCCTAGATTGGAATCCATTATTGAGCCTCAACGCTCGTTTCGAGGAGCATTTTGAAGTAATCGACGGCGGTCTTGAGGCCTTCCAGACGAGGAACTTTTGGTTCCCATCCAAGGCGCTCTTTGGCTCGACTGATCACTGGTTGACGAACCAAAGGATCTCCCGGTGGAAGGTCCTTGAAGACAATCTCCGACTTGGAGTTTGTCAATTGAATGATCTCTTGAGCGAATTGAAGAATGGTAATTTCGTCGGGGTTCCCAATGTTCACTGGGTCGGTGCAATCGCTGGCGGCTAGTTTTTCAACGCCATCAACGAGGTCGCTGACATATTGAAAAGAGCGCGTTTGCATCCCGTCGCCGTAGACCGTAATGGGTTCGCCCCGGAAGGCTTGACTGACAAAGTTGGGGAGGACCCGACCGTCGCCGAGCTGCATTCGCGGTCCGTAAGTGTTGAAGATACGAACGATTCTCGTGCGTAGGCCGTATTTGCGGTGATAGGCCATGGTGATGGATTCACCGAAGCGTTTGGACTCGTCGTAAACTCCGCGAATTCCGATGGGGTTTACATTGCCAAGATAGGACTCGGGCTGTGGGTTGACCTGAGGGTTGCCGTAAACTTCCGAGGTGGACGCGAAGAGGATGGTCGCGTCTTTCTCTCGGGCAAGATCGAGCGCGTTATGCTGGCCACGGGAGCCGACCATGAGGATCTCGATCGGGAGGATTGTGAAGTCTTTTGGACTGGCGGGAGAGGCAAAGTTCAAGACGAGATCGACCGGACCATCGATTTTCAGTGGCTCGACGATATCTTGTTCGATAAATTGAAACTGCTTATTGTCGCTGAGGTGAGCAATATTGCGCTTGTGACCGGTGCACAGGTTATCGACTGCGACGACTTCATGGCCCGTCGCTAGATATCGATCGCAGAGATGGGAACCAATGAATCCGCTTCCCCCCAGAATGACAACCCGTCCCATGCAAACACCTTTACTTTCTATGCGTTCTCCAATATTTCGGACATTGTATGAAACGGCCTGAGGGATTGGGGATTCTTTCTATCTCTTTCGCAGTTGCCCAGGGGTGATTCCCATGGAGTCAAGTTTCTTGCCGTCTTCACGAAGCATCGACTTCAGGCGCTGGAGCTTGGATTTTGCGAGACCTTGGGGCGATTGCGATTTTAGTTCTCGGCGATATTGGAGGAAAGCATCCTCGACGACAGCAGCTCGCCTGGCAGAGATGTAGCGCTTGATCCCCGCCTCCATGTTTCGTTGCGGCGGCTC
>JARGOJ010000815.1 GCA_029210225.1 Planctomycetota bacterium | reverse complement strand
CCTAGGCTTCGATCCCCTGAACTTAGAAATTCACGATGACGTTCTGGCTATCTCTGGAAATGCCTGGATCTCACTGGGACGAGCGGGGCTGGCTCTTCATTGCTTTATAAAGAAAAGAAAGGTCTCCGAGTATGTGATTCACGACACTCGGAAGCGCGGGAAGAAACGTTATGAAGTTCGATTAGACGGTAAGAAAGTCGCTCAATTTAGTCAGGTCGAGGATGCTGTTGAGGCGGTCGATTACGAGGTTGAAAAAAAGGGCTTTGCGGCGGCAAAGAGCGCCCTCGAATACGCTGCTTGGCGCCGAGAGTCTCCACCACCGCAGCTTGTCCGAGAGTTGAGTGAATTAGTTCCGCCACGAACCGCAAAGAATTATGGCGAGGCTCTACGCCATCTGGTCTTTGCCCGCTACGCTCGCTCTTAGGGGATCTCTGTCAATTATTTTCGTTGTGATAGAATCGGTTTATGAATCAAAATCAACAGCAAGCGAGCTTGATCGTTGAGTGGAAGTGGTTACCACAAGATCTCATCAATAATGCTCTCAATGCTCTCCCTGCTCACCCAGGAATAGACCTCTGCCAATTTTTGGTTCTTCATTCTTACCTTGATCCTGGTCGGGCTGAGCAAGTTCGCTACGGCGTCGTGAATCATCAATCTCACTTCGCCACTCAGGTTCATGCGTCCGGCAGTTCTCAATCGATGCCCAGTGCTCTCTTCAATTCACTGACTCCTCAATCCGAAGTCCTGGAAACTCTGAAAGCCGATCGGGGCCGTGCGCAGCAGTATTATGAAGCTGTTCATGCTCGGGATCCCCTCTTTAGCCCGCACGTGAAATGCACGCTCAAGCGCTTGTCAGTGTTAGGAAAAGGGGGCATGGGCACAGTTTATGAGGTGGAGGATACGCGCTTGGGGCGTCGGGCCGCCTTCAAAGTGATCTCTGGGGATTCGGGGGACGATGAGGCAACCTTTCGCTTTTTAAGAGAGGCGAGGCTGTCTGCGAAATTGGATCACCCGGCGATTCCACCAGTTTATGAAGCAGGAACAACCCACGAGGGCGAGCTCTATTTGCTGATGCGTCTTATTCGAGGACGGACCTTAAAAGAGCATATCCGGAGTTATCACAGCGGGGGACGAAAGCGTGGGGTGCTAGTCAAGCTCTTGGAGTGTTTTATCAAGATTTGCGAAGCTGTGGCCTATGCGCACAGTCAGGGAATCTTGCACCGCGATTTGAAGCCGAGCAATGTCATGGTCGGCCCCTTCGGGGAAGTGATGGTCCTCGATTGGGGACTGGCGCGAGATATTAAAGACCCCGACTCGGATCGGATGATTCAGGCCCAGTGTTCCCTCAAGGTCGATTCTGAGCTGTTTAGCAGCCAGGGATTAACCAAGGCTGGGTTTATTCTCGGTACTCCGGGCTACATGTCGCCGGAGCAAGCAGAGGGACAGGATACGGATGTAAGAACCGATGTTTATGGGCTCGGGGCAATTCTCTATGAAATCCTCAGCAATGAGACCCCTGTTATGGGCAAGACAGTGATGAACGTCATTCTTGATACGATTCAGGGGAAGGTTCCAGATATATTGAAGAAGCAGAGTGATTGTCCGAGGGAGTTGGCCGAGATTGTCCGATCTTCGTTGTCACGATCACTCAAAGAGAGGACCGAGTCGGCCGCAGTGATGGCTGAGGATATGAGCGCTTATCTGCGCGGCGAGCCAGTTTCTGTTTATTCCTACAACCTTGCAGAAAAGACGCGGCGCTGGATTGTCAATCACCCCATGTTATTGGTGATTACGACGGCTTTCGTCTTACTCAGTTCTGTTCTTGTGATCGCGACTTTGACGGTGCGAGACCAAGAGCTACAAGCTGAGAAAGCAAGATTGAAGAGCGACCAAGAAAAGTCGATGCGTCGGGCTGCGGAGAGTGAGCAGCGGATCGCTGAGCAAGATGCGGCGATTGCTCGCGGGGCCCAGGAGGCGATTGAAAAACGAGCGGCGAAGCTTGAAGAGTCATTGCGATTACTGGCATCAGCCCGTGTCATTGCGGGGCGTAAAGGCGCAAAGAAAGAACTCGATGCGGTCTTGAATGAGGCGCTGAGCATTGGCAACGGCAAACCCACGATGCTAAGAATGGCTGGGGAGATATACGAAATCGCGGATCGGATAGAGGCGGCGGAGCGTTGTTACCTAAAGGCATTCAAGAAATCCCCAAACGATTATGAGGTGCTCTATTGCCTTTATTTATTAATGGGGAAAAAGGGAGCGCAGAAAAAACGCGATCAATACTCTCGGCAAATCCTCGCGTTGGCGAAAGAACGAAATGAAGATGTTGAGCTATCGCTTTATTTTCAGGGGTTAGCAGAGCAGAGGAAAGGGAATAATCTTGGCGCGATTGAATACTATAATCGTTCTGAAACGATGTCAACCCGATCCGCCGCGCTGTACATTAATCGAGGAGCGGCTTACAGTGCACTCAAGCGATACAAAGAGGCCAGAGAAGATTACCTGAAGGCTTTAAAGATCGAGCCTAAAGAGAGCCGCGCATACAGAAACCTTGCTCGGGTCAATATCTATATGGGGAATCTTGGTGAAGCGTTGTATCATTTGACTTGCGCTCTCACACTCAATTCTAAGGACGCACAGGCTCATGATATGAGGGGGGGCATTTATTATCGCCAAAGAGATTTCGTGAGCCTCGTTGTAGAGTGCGATCAATTGCTAAAACTCGATCCTAAGAATATGAAGGCCTATAATTGGAAAACTTATGCCCTCGTTGAAATGAAGGACTACAGCCGTGCGATTCTATGGGCTAAAAAAGGCCTAAGGATCGATGCTCGCCAGCACCGGATTTATTACTACATGGGTGTGGCGCATTACTATAAGAAGGATTACTCTCAGAGTCTAGCAACCCTTAATAAGGCAGCGCAGCTGCAGAGCAATGACTACTTAGTCTATATGTTCAGAGCTAGGGCGTACGATCAGTTGAAGCAGGATAAGCAAGCCGAGCAAGACTTCTCAAGAGCTTTGAAATTGAAGAAGTCTCTAAAGGTCATTCGTTATCGAACCTACTTCTATGTTGACCGTGATCGTCATGAAGAGGCGTTGGCGGATCTCAAATATTTTGACAGCAATCAAAAGTATTGGCCGGAGTATCGCTACTTCCGGGCCAATGTCTATTTGAAAATGGGCGAGAAGGACAAAGCCAGGGCGGAGCTTCAACAGTTTTTGAGATTAAACCCTAGTTCGAAATACGCCAAGAACGCGAGAATCAAGCTGCGGGCCTTGTCTCAGTGATAACAATGAGTTCTGCCCCGCATAGGCCCTGATTATTTGCCGCCAAAGCCATAGGGACTGCTCATACTGCTGTCAGTCTTCAGGTAGCGGAGCGCCATTCCGATCTTCTTGCTGTCTTTGAATTGCGCGCTGACTTTTGTGAGCAATTCAATAGATTTTACGTCATGCCCAAGGGCCAGCGCGAGCGCGGCGTCCTCAAGGAATCTCTGGTTTCCTGAGCTGTTGAGCGCATTTGTCAAGCAGTCTCGGAGCACCTGTTTTTGCGCTTTGTAGAGGCCATTCCTCATAGAGGCCATAGCGAGGGCCGCGTTGATCTTTTGTTGGCTGTCGTGACCGTTCTTTGTGAGTGCGATGAGTGTCCGAAAGGCCTCATGGCGGCGCTTATGGGACAGGATCGCGAACGGAGCGAATTGGTAGATACCTGGGTCTGCTGAGTTTTGTGCGAGCTTCTCAATCTTTTTGAGGTCGGACTCGGGGAACTTCGAAGATTTACTGACGTGCTCTAGAGTTGCTTTTAATTGCTGGGTCATCTTCTGAAAGAGAACTGCGCGTTGAAGATTGACCGGGACAGGCAGTGCTTTATTGTTTGCCAGTCCCTGGGGGTAGCTCGGGGCGATCCTCAGGCTCTTGTTGTCGAGGTTGATGACTGGGCTTGAGAGGGAGCGGGACATGATCGAGCTGACGAGGGTTCCAGTGAAGGCGATGCGACCTTGAGCGACGAGGGCGAAGCGCCGACCGAGGAGTTTATCTTTGCCACCCAAGTTGGTCATGGCTTTCTTAAGCTGACTCTTGCCGGTGTTTGTGAGAGTGAAGACACCGGTTTTTGGATTGTAGGATTGAATGGCGCTCGGTGGGAGTAGCGCGCTGCCGAGGCAGTAATTGCACAGGGTCTTCATGCGCGGCTTCTCATCGACAAGGTAGACCCCAAGGTTATCCATAGCGCCGTTGGGGAGGCAGGCCTCGGAGGAGGCTGGTGAGAGCAGTGTGAGAATCGCGAGGGCGGTCAGATAGAGAGGGATTTGACGCATGGGACTTTCCTTTCGGGCTTGTTTGATAGCCCAAGGATAAGCCCTAATACAAGCTTGTCTGGTAACGCGTCTGTAACAAGGCGAGAGGCCTTTTATTCTGAGGCTTCGGGAGATTTTGGACTTTCGGCGTCTTGGCTGT
>JARGOJ010000814.1 GCA_029210225.1 Planctomycetota bacterium | reverse complement strand
GGAATTGCTTCCTGCACGTCTTGACCAAAGCAGTCGGCGGGTTTCTCAATTGGAGAAGCTTGTGACATCTTGGCAGGAATTGGTGTCGGAGCGGCGCCGTCAAGAAGCAGAGAAAGCAAAGCTAGAGGCCGAAAATCTGCGCCGTAAAGCAGCTCAAGAAATACCTCGCATTCGCAAATTCGCAGAGCGAAATGAAATACTGGCAGGGCAACGAGTCAACGAAAACGGGGTTCGGACGATGCTCGATAGAGTCGACCAAGAACTCGCTGAGACTGTGCAAAAATTTGAGAGCCTTCGAGGAGATTTCAGCAGCGCGAAACGCAAAGTCAAAGCGGCGGGCTTAACCAACGCCATGGGCTTCTTTCTCCGCAAACAATATGAACACCTCCCCCAAATTCCAACGCTCAAGCAACAGATTCGAGCCCGGCGTGAGCTTATCTCCGATGCGCAATACCAAACAATCTTGCTTGAAGAAGAGCGAGCCCAATATGGTGATGTCGAACGCCTTGTCAAAGAACTCGTAGAGGGACAAGCGGATCCGCTCGGCCTCGAAGACCTGACTAGCATGAAAGCTGTGTCCCGCGAACTGTATACTCAGCGGCGGAAATTGCTAGACGCCCTTATTCAAGACTATGATCGTTACTTTAATAAGCTGCTCGAATTGAACACCGTCACCAATAAATACATCCTTACGACGCAAAACTACCAAAACTTCATTGAAGAGCATATTTTATGGGTCCGGAGTGTTACTGGGAGCACCCTCCCCGACTTGGAAGAAGCTGGCAAAGCAACAGTCTGGTTCCTCTCACCGAAGCGTTGGATGAATGGAGTCTCCAATGTCCCAGACGCCCTCGCGAAACGGTGGTTGGAGAGCCTCATTGGGCTCGTATTGATTCTGTTCGCGTTCTCAACGCGATTCTGGGCGCGGAAGACTCAAGAGACCCTCCATCCTGTGGCCAATGCCTCAGAAGATCGATTTTCCTGGACCTTTTACGCGCTCTTATTAACCGCAGTTCGAGCGATCCCCTTCCCCCTACTACTCTACGCAACCGCCCAAGCCCTCACGACGCCGACGAATCAATCAGCGCCCGTTCTCGTCATGGGTGCCGCGCTGATCGAAGTCTCGCTGTCGTTCTTCATTCTGGAGCTCTTCCGCAAAGCCTTCGCCGCGGATGGCTTGGCTAACAAACATTTTCTTTGCCCCGTAGAAGCCTGCCAAACAATTCGGCGAAACCTGGGCTGGTTTACTCCCATTTGGCTGACATTGACTCTCATAGTGTCCGCGACGGAGATTCAAACTCAGAATAACCTCTGGAATGATTCTCTGGGTCGGATTGCCTTTGGCCTTTCGCAATTAAGCCTCGCGCTACTGCTCCACCGCATTCTGAGGCCGTCAGGTCCCGTTTTAGCCCCCGTCTTAGTGGACAATCCTGATGGCATGTTCAATCGCCTTCGTTATGTCGGATACCCCGCTGCTATCGGCCTCCCCATACTTCTCATCTTGCTCTCGGTTCGAGGCTATCACTATAGCGCGTTGCGCCTAGAGGAGCAGAGCTTAACAACCTTGTGGTTCGCCTTATCACTGGGCCTTGTGAACGCCTTCTACTTCCGCTGGCTAAGGCTCGCCACTCAGCGAGTTATTCTGCAACAGGGAGATGCAGTCGTCGCCGGAGGAGTGGTGAGCTCGAATTTGACAGCGGTGGAGACGCCTGTCTCGAACACTGCTGCAGAGCCGCCAGTCGTTGAGCCATCAATCGCAGAGCCGTCCGCTGCGGAATCAACGGTTTCTGCTGTTGAAAACCGTGCGTTGATTCCTGGGGTTGACGATCCAGAGCCACCGGTGCCATCTGAAGGCTTCTTCGACGCGACGAGCCCCAGCAAAGCTTTGGAATCAGCCGACGCGACGGCGCTCCCCGAACCTACAGTGTCAGCGCCCGAAGACGCTCAAATCCCCGATGTCATTCCTCCTGCTGAGCTTTCTCCCAAGCAGGAAGTCGAGAACAACGGTCTGCTCTTTGAAGCTCCCCCCGTTGAAGAAGAGAAGGTCGCTCCGCCACCGCCTGTGGACCTTGAAGCTATGGACAAACAAGCTCGGGATCTCATTCGGAGCTTTACTTGGATTGCGCTATTGCTCGGGATTTACTTCATATGGTTTAGCGTGCTTCCAGCCCTCAATAAATTGAAGCAAGTTCAAGTTTGGCCGCAGATAAAATTTGTCGATGCCCAAGCGCCGATCTTAGTGGAGAAGACTACGCCAACGGAAGTTAAGGACGAGAGCAAAGACAAAGACGGAAGCTCCACAAAAACTCTCAGCCCCATCCCCAAGATGCCAACGTCCTCGGTCGAGCCTGGAAAAAAGGACTCTAAGAGCGATGTAGTGACCCTCGCGGAAGTCTTCCTCGCTATTGTTTTCTTCATATCGACGATTGTTGGAGGTCGGAACCTGCCAGCTCTCCTAGATATGGTTTTGTTACAGCGGCTCTCCGTGGACTCAGGCGGACGCTACGCCATGACAACGATGAGTCGTTATGGGATCTACATGATCGGAATGAGCCTCACATTTGGCTCGTTAGGGATTAGTTGGTCGAGCGTCCAATGGCTCGCGGCCGCGCTGACCTTTGGATTGGCCTTTGGCCTCCAGGAGATCTTCGCGAACTTTGTTGCGGGAATTATTCTGTTCTTCGAGCGCCCCATTCGGGTCGGCGACATTGTGACCGTTGGAGATCTGAGTGGTGTGGTGACTCGTATTCAGATCCGTGCGACGACTGTGCGAAGCTTTGAACGGAAAGAACTCATTGTCCCGAATAAGTCTTTCGTGACCGATCGCGTCCTGAACTGGGGTCTGACCGACTCCATTCTCCGGGTCGTTATTCCCATAGGTCTAGCCTATGGAAGTGATACAAAGCGAGCCCGAGAGCTCTTGCTGGAGATCGCACGGAGTCATCCTGATGTTCTCAGTGAACCGAAAACAACCGCCTATTTTCTTGGTTATGGAGCGAGCACACTCGATTTCGAGTTGCGCATTTTTGTTCCCAAAGCGGATCGACTGGCACCCACTAAACACGACATCTTGCAAAGTATTGGACAGCGCTTCGCCGATGAAAACATCGAGATTGCATTCCCTCAGCTAGACCTTCACTTAAAAAGCGCGGACCCTCTGAAGTCAATTCTGACGACAGAACGACAGGGTCATCTCTTTCCCGGGGGGGGCTAACGAGAACAACTGTGCAGAGTGTTGGTGAGCTGTTCCATTTGATGCTTCCAGGTCGTCAAGCAAGCGATTAGCCCCCAATGCGCTTCGTAAAAAGCTTTTTGTTGGTGGCTTGGCGCTGCCTTCGAAAGGAAAGCTCAGCGACTCATCGAAAGTGAAGATAGCCTTTCCGGCTCATTCAACCTATATTGATCGCGCTTTGCGGCGCTGAATCAGAAGATGATCCTTTGGAGCTTCAGCGTTCTTGACCAAAAGTGACAGAAGCTTACCTAAGGGATTCCAATTGCAATGCGATCAATGACTCGAATTCTTCTCTTCGTTGTTTTTCTACTCACTAGTACGCTGTGCTTGGCCCAGAATCAGCCAAGTAACGAACAGAAGGCCTTACTAGATAAAGAAGAGCTGACGATTGACACCGCGCTCATTACAACAAGAATCGCGTTCATTGAAGGTTCAGCAAGCTTGGACGCGACAGCAAAAAAGAGCATCACCGCACTTTATCGCGAGAGCGCTGAATTTCTAAAGCAGGCGGGGGAGAAGGCGCGACAGACAAACGAGTTCACTGCGCTCGTCAATTCTGCGCCAGCTCTCCTCAAAGCGATTAGACACGAACTCTCAAAACCGCCCGAAGATGCCAAAGCGAACCCCGCGCCGAATGCGACCTTGGCTCAACTTGAACAAAGCCTCGCGAGAGTTGAAGCTGAATTCAAAGTGGCCCGAGATCAGTCAGTCTCTCTGAAGAATGAATCGAACACGAGAAGTCAGCGGCGTAATCAATTGGTTAATGCTCTCGCAGAATTGCGACAGAAGCTCGTTCAAGTCGAACAACAATTGTTGGCCCCAAGCACCACTGCGACCACCCCCTTAGGAATGGCGACGAGAGTCCGCCTGGTCTGCAATCGCAAAGATATGAAGTTAGAGATCAAGCTCATGGAAACAGAGCTCGCGAGTTATGACGCACGGGCCGAATTGCTTCCAGCCCAGCTCGATCAAAGCATACGTCGCGTTTCTCAATTAGAGAAATTGGTGACGAGTTGGCAAGAATTAGTGTCGGAGCGACGACGCATTGAAGCGGAAAAGGCGAAGCTAGACGCGGAGAATCTCCGGCGGAAAGCGGCTCGCGAAATCCCTAGCATTCGAAAATTTGCGGAACGAAATGAACACCTGGCGGGGCAGCGCGTGAAGGAGAGCGGCGTTCGGACGATGCTGGACAACGTCGATCAAGAGCTCGCCGAGACCACACAAAAAC
>JARGOJ010000813.1:2622-4465 GCA_029210225.1 Planctomycetota bacterium | reverse complement strand
GAGGACGGTCCGCCAATCCGTATTTTTCGTGAGTGGGCGACGCTTATCATCTGCATGCTCATCGTGGCCGGGGGCGTTGAGCTGCTTGTCCTGGCGTCCATCAACCTCGGTAAGATTCTGGGCACACCGAGCTTCCTTTGGGGACTGACAGTGATCGCAGCGGGAACCAGCTTGCCCGACTTATTCATCAGTGTTTCAGCCGCCAAGCAGGGCAAGAGCATCACCAGCCTCTCCAATGTCCTGGGGAGCAACACCTTCGACCTCTTGATCGCAGTCCCCATAGGTGTCCTCTTAGCAGGGGCCACTGCGGTCAATTTCGCACGGGCGGTCCCTATGATGGCGTCCTTGACATTCGCGACGATTGTGATGTTCGTGTTCATGCGTTTAGATATGGATCTCAACCGCCGAGAGGCGATTCTGCTCCTGCTGATTTACGCGCTCTTTGTCGTTTGGATGGCCCTTGAAGCCTTTGGCATCATGACTCTACTCGGAGTGACTCCTCCCGTTTGATTTCAACCAATCAACGTTCCCCTATTATAGCTGCGCACTGTATTGCCTCCTTTTCAGCGAGATCAGTGATGAAAAGACATTCGAATAGAATTGATTCCGCTCCGACTATTAAATTGATTGAACTTTAAATTCCATTTGATAGAGAGAAGTTATGCTTGCTGGACACGTTGAGGAAGCCTTGATGGCGCAACAAAGACATCCCGACAAAAAGGGGACGTTGCCATTCTTCTTCATCGCGAGTCAGCTACCAGATTTGTTGTGGTTCTTGTTTCACAATTTAGGAATAGCCGACAAAGCCGGCGGACTTTCTCAACATCGATTTAGAGACCCTTGATGTCAAGAATTGAGTTTCTTTTGAACGAGTTGGTCCAATCCCATCATTCAACCGTTCTGCCAAATAGTAGGAGGCGGATCTCGACGTTGGGAATCCCAATAGATAAGGTTGGCCTAAATTAAGGAGGCTTAAGTTTCATTCTTTGTTCCTCGTTAACTGGAGTGAATTTCGGGAGGAACATGTCTTATAACTATACTGCCTCTTAGTGGACCAGATCGTTTTCTAATGTCGAAAAGCAGGAGGAGCGCCCCTTAATCTTTCCTCGCAGTTTTTAGCTTTTTGCCAAATTCCCTTACAGACCATTTATAATTTTGCCACAACATCGATTGTATACCCAATAAACCAATAGTCGCGAATAGTGGAGAAACAACGTCAGAAAACAACTTTGGCCATCCAAGATAAGCCGCGAGATACTGAAAGAAGCCAAAGAGCGTAGCAAGAATAAAGACTCTCGCGAGGTGCCCCAAAATCCCCTTGCGAAAGATAGAATAATAGGATTCTCTGCTATTTTTTGCCTGCCCAATGATCTTTTTCAGTTCCGCTGTCAAAGATTGTGACAATTCCGGTGATCTCCAAGAATCATTAAATTCATTGCAGCTGTGGCAATGCCAATGTTCCCACTCCGGACAGTATTTATTACAGGTTGGGCAGCGCAGCTCCGTTTTCTTAGGCGGACTTGTCTCTGTTGGGGTTTTCTTGGAAAGACGTTCCTCGGAAACTGCTGACTTTGCCCCGGAAATGATGAACTCTTTTTTGCATGGCCAACAGCGATCATCTTTCGCCGGAATCTCCTCGTTACACGTTAGGCAGTAGTTCATCTATCTTCTTCCCAAGTTCTCTCGATACTATCTGAGGTGAGGTTGAGTTTGTCATGTTGGTGCATTTTACGAAAAGTCAATTCGATGTCGAGAGTTGGGTTACAGACTCAGTGAAACCTCTCTTGTTAAACCATTCTGCTGTGCCCTTATAGAATATTAGTTAGATTGGAATTATGGCTTT
>JARGOJ010000813.1:0-2612 GCA_029210225.1 Planctomycetota bacterium | reverse complement strand
GAACCGGCGAGAATGACACTTGTTATTGAGACGTCGGTTGGAACAGGTCAATGTCTCGTTGCTCAGAGGTAAATCAAGGAAGGGCGTCATTATCTCCCTCTGGCGGCTGATCAATCTCGGAGTCCTCTACTCCACGGAAGTAGGGAGTGTTCGCGAACATTGTTTCGAGAAGCTCTGGTCCCTCAACAGTTCCTTTTTTTAGTCCATATAGCGCCTCCGCCTTGCGGTACATGGCGTTGCGAAGAAATTCTTTGGGTCGGTCAAACAATTGAAGTTCGGGTTGCCCAGCGATCGTTATCGCTCGCGTTGGGGCGAAGCTTGGATTGGGGTCGGGAGGAGCGGCTTGGTAGATGGTGCGAGGATCTGTTTCAACGATGCATGGTTGGGGGCGGAGGGCGTCGAGTTCAGGCTGGTTGAGAAGCTCTGCTCCTTCTTGGAAAGCGGGCATGTCGACGACGGCGACGCAGTGATTTGCCAGCGCATGCTTCTGAAAGTCGAAGAGGTTGGTGACGAAGTGAACATCCCTCGCGCATTCTTGGCAATGGCGAACATAGTGATTGTCCGTAGGAGTGAAATCGCTCCATTGCAGGGGGCAGCGAAATTTAAAACGATAGTATTCTTGGATAGGTTGTTTGGTAGGCTCCCGCCTAAGAGCAGCGGTGTATCTTTCAAGCGAGGCTTTGTCTTCAGGGTTGAGCTCAAACGCACGCTCGATTTCGTTGAATTCCTGGTCCATGTAGGTCTAGGCCCTTCCTTGACTTTAGTTGTTCCAATTGCCGTGCATCAGTATTAAAAGCGCCAAAGCTGCCGTGGTGGAGTCACTTAATCCGACTTCGTTTCTCCACCGCTCTCGACGATTTTTAGTGGCATGGGAGCACATAGGTTCTGTGTCAGCCGAGACACAACTAAAATAGAGAGAAGGCCGCTGACCATCGCAAGACTGCGAAACGGGAAGAGCACGGCGGTCCGTTCGCCTTTTAAAATTTCCTCAGCCGCATCAATTACAGGATAGGGAATAAAGGTCGGAATTCCTAAAGTCGCGTCTCCTCCCCCAAACCTCAAAATAGCCGCCACGAGAAGCCCCGCGATCGCGCCGTAGCGATTGGCCTTGGGGTCGAAGAGGGCGCAAACTAAGGCGGGGAAGAGCAAGCAATACACGAAGTCACTGCACAAGAACCACAAGGCGTAGATACTCTTGACTTGCAGAGCGATCAATGTGGCGGCAATTCCAATAATCCAAATGCACGATTTAATCACTCGGGCCAGTTTTTCAGACGTGATATCCGGCTTGACCAAGGGGCGATAAACATTCCAGCTCGCCATAGACGCCGACGAGAGAATGGACGAATCCGCCGAAGACATGACGGCTGCCGCCACAGCTCCCAGGCCTATTGTGGCGACAGTCGATGGCGTCATTGATTTCATGACTGAGGGCAGCACCTCTAAACTATTCGCCGGAGCGCCGCCAATGCTCTGCCAATCCGCGACGGCGCCGACGACGCCAATCATAATAGGAGGAATAGCGGCGATGAGACAAACAAGCCCGGCAATGATCGACAAGTTTCTTGCTGTATTTTCATCCTTTGATGAGAGCACTCTTTGGAAATAAACCTGCCACGGGATGCCTCCAAATACCAGGAGCAGTGCGTAATCCCACCAGTTCCAATAGTAGGATCCTAAGGCTTCTTTGGAAGGTAGGAGCGAGGCCGCTGCGCCAAATTTTAATTGATAGGCCGACCACGCCACATCCCAGCCCCCGACGAATTCTAAAGCGTAGGGAATAGTGATGAAGAGCCCGAGCAGTAAGAGGATCATTTGAATGACATCAGTAAGAGCGACGGCCCATAGGCCTCCCAGGGCGGTGTAAGCAATGGCAATAATCGCTGAGAGAATAATCGAACTATAAAAGTCGAGCCCTAGGACGACCCCAAAAGTTGAACCAAGGGCCGAGAGAATGGCCGCGGTCCAGAAGACCTCCCCTGTCAAGGCGGGGAGAAAGAAGAGCGAGGCGGTTTTTTCGCCATAACGCTGGGCTAGAGGGTCGAGCATGGTGCGAAATTGATAGCGGCGCATCTTCTTGGCGAAGAACAATCCTCCGACAATTAGACTTAAGGCGTAGCCCCAGGGAGCTTGGACCCAGACCAACCCCGACTTATAAGTCGCCTCCGCAGCGCCGTTGATATAACCCCCGCCGACCCAGGTCGCGCTCATTGTGAAGGTGGCAATCCACAATGGTATGGAGCGCCCCGCGAGCATCACGTCTTCTTCCGTGCTCTGCCCCTTCTTCTTCGCGGCGACGACCGAGCCAAGGAAGAAGACCAAGCCGTAGAAGAAGAGCATGGAGATAAAGCCACCCCAAAACACGTCTTGGTCGGTGAATAGGTACAAATACAAGCCAACACAGCTCAGGAAGCTGACCATCGCGATGGTCGGGATAAAGGCTTTTAGGGGCAACTTTGTCATTCTATTGATGACCGTTCATTGTGCTGGAGTCTTAACTTATACACCGAGCCCATCGGGTCGTGCTCTGTCGCGATATCAGTGGGCGCATGGTAAAGGGATGACGCTCGGGTTGTCTATGACAAAAGAAAATACGAGGAGAGCCAAAGGCT
>JARGOJ010000812.1:3185-4467 GCA_029210225.1 Planctomycetota bacterium | reverse complement strand
AGATTGACCGGAGCGTGGTGGGAGGCTAAAGCGCCCATTTGAGCGCCGGAGATTTCTTGTAAAAACAATAAACTGGTTTTTGTTGAATCGGACAATTCGGCCAAGGCGTTTTCTTTGGCTTGGCATGCTTATTCGTTCCCCGAGCTTTTGGGAGTGAGGGACGAGAAGTGGAGGATTGGAGTGGGTGAGTGTGCTGTTGAGGGGGCGCTTATTGACTATTCCTGAGAGACTGGTGATTCTGCGATGGGCGACGTCAATGAAGAGCGCATTGGCCAGGGGGCGGTCATAGGCGTAGACGGCGATGTGATTCTCTGCGCGAACAATGGTAATGTTTGCGCTCTCCAGCTCGACAGGGAGGGGAATTCTCAAGCGAATGGTCTTTTTAGATAGATCCCAGTATTCAAGGACCGCGCAGGGGACGTTCTTGACAATCCAAAGGCCGTCCCTGGGCATGTCAAGGGACAGGGCGAGACTGGGACCTTTATAGAAGTGCTCAAGCGCTCTCTTCGGCGATTTTAGGTAGATTCCATTCGGAGTCCGAAGCGCGAGAGTCGTCTGCTGATAGTCGATCTCCTTTATATCTTTGGATTCGGCGATGAGAGCGCCTCGACTGATGCCAGTCAATCCGAAGCTGTGTTTGTAAACCTGCTCGCTGGTGCTGCGAATGAGTCCACTGGGTGTGCTCAGGGACGCGGCTAAGGGTTTATCAAATTGGAAGTCGCGCTCATTGGAGAAGGTCACCTGGGCAAAACGGTTCTCTTTGCCAATCTGCTTGACGATGGTCCCATGTTCGCCGCCTCCCTGTTCTCCCCAACCCATGTGTGGTTCGTCTAAGGGAATTGGGCCTGTTCCATCAAACTTTGAGAAGGTCCCAAGTTGGCAGCCGCTGAGACATAAGAAAGTGACGACTGCTATTTTCTTTAAGGCCATAGTTCTCCCCCTGCGAATCAACGGTGTTGTCGCAATCGGTGCTTGAAATTCATTGACTGTGTGTTCGAAGAAGGTCTGGACGCCTTCTTTTATT
This sequence comes from Planctomycetota bacterium, assembly GCA_029210225.1. GTDB lineage: Bacteria > Planctomycetota > J058 > J058 > JARGOJ01 > JARGOJ01. Next base: position 3,443 of record JARGOJ010000812.1, on the reverse strand, counting down.
TATTCGTTCTTCATAGAAGTTCATTTAGCCATGGAGCGCGGATCTTTCGCCTGGGGAATGGAGCTTTGAACATTGTCGATACCTTGTTATAGCAGTCCAGTATCATTTAGATCACTCCTTGTTTTTCTAATGCTTTGTTAATCTGTGCTTAATTTTTGATGGGAGGACCCACGGTTGTGAGGGGCTGTGATCAACTTCGGGAGATTCAGGAAGGCTCGGCCAAAGACTCGGGGTCTCTTGTTATGATGCTGGCTTCAC
>JARGOJ010000812.1:0-3135 GCA_029210225.1 Planctomycetota bacterium | reverse complement strand
AATCTTGGCTGAATGGGAAAATCGACCGATTCCGGTTGAAGTGAAATCTGGTGAGAAGAAGGCGTTTTGTACTTGTGGGAAATCGGCCAACGCGCCGTTTTGCGACGGCGCTCACGCGGGGTCGGGAAAGCGTCCTTGTGTCGTCTCGTTTGATGAAGACAAGACGATTTATGCCTGCCGTTGTTTGAAATCGGCGAATGGCGTTTACTGCGACGGCTCTCACTCTAGGAGCTAGGGCGCTTACGGCTCTTGAGGTATTATGAAAATTGCGCTCTCCCAGATAGCTCCAATCTTTCTTAATAGATTGGAAACAACAAAGAAGATCGTCGCGCAGATTCGCGATGCATCCCTAGAAGGCTGCCGCCTGCTTGCTTTTGGGGAGACCTTGTTGCCGGGCTATCCTTTCTGGCTCAGTCATACTGGGGGAGCTCAATTCAATGATTCCGATCAGAAGTCTATGTACTCCTATTACCTTCAGGAATCCGTGTCGATTGATTCGGGAGATCTTGAGTCGATTTGTCAGGCGGCGATGTCTGGTGGTATTGCCGTTGTTCTTGGAATCGTAGAGAGAGCCGACGACCGAGGCGGTCACAGTGTTTATTGCTCTCGGGTTTTCATTGATCAAAACGGCCAGATCCTGTCGGTTCATCGAAAGCTGATGCCCACTTTTGAAGAGCGCCTTGTTTGGACTCAGGGGGATGGTCATGGCTTGGTGACCCACCCGGTGGGGCCCTTTTCTGTGGGGGCGTTGAATTGCTGGGAGAATTGGATGCCCCTGGCTCGCTCGGCGTTGTATGCGGCGGGAGAAGATCTGCACGTAGCGCTCTGGCCAGGATCCGTCGGATTGACGAAAGACATCACACGATTCGTCGCCATGGAGTCGCGATCCTACGTGCTCTCGGCGAGCGCGTTGCTTAGGAGAGAGGACCTCCCAGAGGACCTGCCTATCCTCGAAAAACTTCCCGATCAATCCATCTTTTTTAATGGTGGATCTTGTATCGCTGGTCCCGATGGCCGATGGCTTGTGGAGCCCGTCGTTGACCGAGAAGAATTGATTGTCGCCGATTTGGACCCGAGCAAAGTTTATGAAGAGCGGCAAAACTTTGACCCTATGGGGCATTATTCGCGCCCAGAAATTTTCTCTCTTTCCGTCGATCGGCGGCGTCCAAAAGCTATACACTGGCGTGACGAAAATGACTTCGGACATGAATCTACTTTGAGCTAAGCAAGAGAGGGATGCTGTGGACCCCCGTGTCGATAGAGTCTTGGATTATGCCGTCAATGATGGCGATATCACCGCCCCGGAAAGCATGAAAGTCAAAGGCTACGTCGCCAAGAAAAATGGTGACTTAGAAATGGCCCTCGACCTCCTCCGTCGCTTTCACAAAGTCACAAAACAACGGACTGCAGAGCTTTGCGAATATCTGACGACAGAGTCAGTTCAAGAGATGACCGGGAATATCGCTCTGGTTCAATTGCCTCTAGATGGGGAGGCGACGGACGCTCAGCTTGAAGCCTACGCGGCGGCAATGGGGACCGAGATCTACGACGCCAAAACCCGCTTCTACGAGAAATTGCCGAGGATATTGAGAGTCGGTACCGAAGAAGAATTACATTGCATCTGTGACTTCTTCGATGACGCAGACATCCCTCATCTCCTATCGGAAGCCGACGCGATCTTTGATGGCGACCCCTGGAGGGTCAATGAGGTCCATAATCAAGCTGGTCGGCTCTTTGTGTCTGGGGAAGAGGGGACGGAAGAGCTTGAGTTAAATGAACGCGCTTTGCTCGTGATTGGACGTTATAAAGAAGTGACGACTAAGAAGACGACAACGAAGCGGACGCGGCCGCGAATGCGAGGTCATTTGGGCCCTCGCCCAACAGTCACAACCACGACCACGACCAATCAGAGCGACTTTGAGCTCTTTGGACAGCTCTTCTTTGAGAGCCATGAGCGCCCGTACATTCTTAGCGAGGCGACTATGACGAATTTCGAGGTCCTTGGCGCAGCGAAGGGAATCTCGCGGCGGACGAATTTCCAATGCGTGCTCGATATGATTAAAGGTCCAAAGATTGAGCGAAATGACGCGCTCTATACTCACGCCAACCTGGTCAAAGCCACAGAGATGGCGCGGAAGTATCGATCGACAATGCGCCGTGGAATGCTGACAAGGCAGAAAACACAGCAGCGGACAAAGAACACATCGACCAATGAAATGGCCGATATCTACGCCCGCATTTACTATTACAGCTGGCTCTAACTCTAGAGCTCACTGATTGGAATGTCGCGGCTTTGGGCTCGGGAAACAACGAGCTTCGCGAAGTCCGGTGTGAGATAGCGAGGGATAAAGAGCAGTAATCTTCCTTCTTTATTCAATAAGCGGGCGACGGTGACTTGATCCTTCTTCTTTGTTTTCTTGGCGAGCACCCAAACTAGGTTTATCAAAGCGAAGATTGGGCCGAGGGCGAAGCCGCTTTTAATTTTATACATGTCATTCTTGTCCACGGTCTTGGATTGAACCTCACCAATGTCATCCCAGGACACGTGTTTTGTGCGGACCAGGCTGCGTCGTTCGACCCCTGTCTCCGTCAAGAAGTAATTGGTCTTTGCTTGATTGAAGAAGTAAAGCAGGGGTATCAAGATGGGAGAGAAGTAGAGGAATAAGAGCGGGATCTTGGCGGGCTTGAGCTCGGGGAGTATGACGGCGAAGAGCGAGAGCAGTAAGAATGAAATGACAGCGATGGTCATGTAAGCGCGGGCGCGGTGGCTCAAGCTGGGGTGGGCGTAGAGGGTATTCATGGGTCACCTGTATTCGGTAAGAAGTTCTCAAAGTTGTTGAAGAGCTTCTTAAACAAAGACCGTGCCAAAAGTGGATTGGCTTAGAATAAGGGCTTGGGGAGCTTGGCAGGAATTTGCCGTGTCGCAAAATGCGAAAAGGCTGTCGCGTTGTCGATTTTTGCTACAACGCGACAGCCTTTCCTATGGGCCGAACTCTAGGAGGGCGGTATTAGCGGCGGTTGCCCTTTTTGCCCGTACCCGTGGTCCCTGAGGTCGTCGGGCGACGCTCAAGGCTACGAATACGCTGTCGAGCCGCCTGCAGGGAAATATCTAAGTCGCGGCATTGACGAGCGACT
>JARGOJ010000811.1 GCA_029210225.1 Planctomycetota bacterium | reverse complement strand
TTTTAAGGCGCTGATAAACGGGCAGAAGAAACACTTCACCCTGAAGGCTCGGCAATCCCATGGAATTACTTACTTTAGAGCCGTCCTGCCCTGATTCTTATCAGGGGGTAAACTCATGGGCGAGGGACGAGAGGCGCTCAGCCTTGTCGTTCATTCCTTCGGAAATATCCGCTAGGTTCTGATTCTTGGTTCGCGCCGCGTCGGCCATCTGCGTGATGTCCTCAAGCATATGAGTCAGTTGCATCGCGACGATTTGCTGCTGGCGAGTGACGGTCGCGATCTCTTTGGCCGACTGAGTCGTGCTGTGAGCCAATTCCTGACCTTGATTCGCCGTCTCTCGTGTGATCTCACCAAACTGACCAATGTCTTCGATAAGGTCCTGGACGGCGTTGACGGAGGAGCTGATTCCGAGAGAGAGGCTTCTCATTTCATTGGCGATCACATGGAAGCCCTGGCTTGTTTCGCCGCCGGTTCTCATGGCTTCAATCGTCGCGTTGAGAGAGAGCATTCGGGCCTGACGTGCGATTTTCTCAATGTGCTGTAAGAGCTTGTTGATTCTCTGAGTATGTTCCGAGAACAGATTGATCTTGTCGACGGAGTCCTTAGCAGTCTCTTTTGTTCGCTCGGCGCTCATTAAGACAAGCTCGATGGAGCTTGAGATGTTGCGAGTCGAGGACCGAAGCTCAGACATCACTGAGGATACTTCTTCGAGGGTTGTTGTTTGAGTGGTCCACTGGTCCGTGTGGTTCTTCAGGATGTTGTTCAAGTCATCGGATTGTTGACAGAACTGGTCGAGGGTGGTGTGAATGTCTTCAACCAAAGGGCTCACAATATGAGAGCGCTCAAAGGTTTGCCCGACAAATTCAGTCCACTCGGATTGTGGGATTCCAATCAGGTGACCAAAGCGATGGGTGATTTCATTTTGAGGCGTCCAGCGCGCCTGGCTCTCTCTGAGCAATGTGGCTAGATCTGTAAGTTGTCGATCAGCAACAATAGGGTAGGACATAAAGGGCTTGTACTCTTTGCCAGCGAGGAAATTTCGCCACGCCGCGAGCAGCTCGATGAACGGCTCGAAGAGAACAAGTCGGGAGAGGAGTAGGAGGACCCCGAAGAAGACAGCGAGGACGACCAAAGCCAAGGCCGCTCCCCCCCATAGGGACGCCGACTTTGGCGCTGTCTTTGTCACCGTGCCAAGCAAGAGCTGACTGCTAATCGTTGCGGTTGAAGCGACCCAGGCCTCTCGCTTGTGAACGAGCTGCGCCTGCTTCGTGCCATCATCGTGCTGAACCCAGCGAATAACCTCTTCAAAGTTGACTGCCTCGTTTCGCTTGAGGGCCGGCGAGAGCTGGAGAATGCGCCCTCTCTTATTGACTAGAAAAAGTTGATCTTGCACGCTCGGTTCATTGAGAGCTTTGATAAGGGTTTCCTGGCTTAGCCTCGGATTCTCTCTGTGATAGCTCACCAAGAAATCACTGCGCTGCTGTTTGTTCACCTCTTTAGTGACTTCAAATTGGGAGCTGATTGAGAGGTCGTGAGCAATTGAAAGAAAGAGCAAGGCTGGAGAAAACAGCAGTCCGGCGAAGATGACCGTAAAGTGCCTGACGACAAGGGGCTTGCTCTTCTCCTTCTCAGCGGATGGGACTGTGTGAGCAAAGGGGTGAACCGTCCAAGAAATCAAAGCGTAGGCTATCAACAGGCTCGGAGGGAAAATGGCCAGGGCAAAGAGAGACACAGTGATCAGGCTGGCCCAGGGAGTGTTAATGAGGCTCTGGAATAAGGTGAGGATGGTCAGGGTCGACAGAATGAGAATGAGGGAATTCACCGTCGCATAGATCAAGGAGATCATGCTGGGGCTTTGTTTCCACACTTGAATCAGGCTTATCTGATTGACGGCGCTCGGGTTGCTCTGCTGGAGATCTAACTCCGCTAATTGATATTTCAACAGGAAGAAGAAGAAGGTCGACTTGAGAACGTAAAAGACGACCAAGAGCCCAAACGCACCCATATACTCGACGCCTGTAGAGGCCCCCAGAGAATAGAGATAAAACGGAGTCAGCAGGGTGCTGATAACTAAGTCGATGCCGAGTAAATTACGTTGGGTTAGAAAACTCGGAAGTCGTTCCATGACATGCCTCAGGCCAAGATTCTAGTGTTCTGGCATTCTTAAATTCATAGGGTCTCTGGCTAGAGCATTGGGCTGTGAATGAGACAGGGTGATAGGAATTTAGCGGGCTAAATGACTGAACCCTAACGAAACTCGCGGCCCAATGAGCAGTCGGAGACCATGGATTTAAGGATGACAGAGCACTACGTCTCAATGTATCATCGAGGCCAGCCCCTGGGTGTAGTCATACATCTTTTCCGAACTCAGGAATAGGAAGGACAGTGACTTCCCAAAAGAGATTTCTACACAGCCATCCAACAGCTCTCGTTTCGTGGCTTCGATCTGACGGGCTCGGATAAAGGTTCCATTCGACGATCCGCTATCCTCGATATACCAATTCTCGCGGACCTGGCCAAAGTGACAGTGAAACTTAGAGACGACGGAGAATGGCAAAACGATGTCGTTGTTCTTCGTTCGCCCGACCATGATCATTCGTTGAAAGCTAGTGCTCGCTGTTTTCTTGATGAGAAAGAGCGGGCAGAGCAGGTAATCACTTTGCTTCGCGATTTCAACGCTGCTATCCGCGGCCATCGTGAAGTAATCATCTTGGTTTTTGCTCGGTAAATGAGCTAGCTGCAACAAAAACGGATGTGGAAAGCTCCGAAGGAAATCAGGCTTCTCAAGATTGGATTGCGCTTTGACGAAATCTCTCATCAGCACGGTTGTGACTCTCCCAAACACAAAGTCTCTGAGACAGCATAGCATGTCGCCAAAGAGGCTCTACTTATTCTGGCTGGTCTCCTTGCTTTCATCGAGCTTTTCCTGAGAGACCTTTAAGAACAGTTGGTGCTGGCCTCCCAAAAGAGCATGACTTCTCCGGCTGTAACGGCTGCTGATCTCATCGTGAAGGGCCTGGAAATCGAGGATCTTGTCCTTCTGAATGACGGACAACAAAAAACCCGTTAGCAAACCATGGTTATCGACTTCACCGGTTGTTTGACCAGCTTTGGCGGCGCACATGAGCTGCCACGAATCTTCGAGTAGCGGGCGCAAAAATGGACTTTGCGCTGTGCCGGGGCGGCTGCCTGCCGCGGTGCGGCCGCCCATAACTCGCGCCCGCTTTGAATCTCCAAAGGATGTATCTAAGATGATTGAAATCTTCTTGGTCTTCAACTTCTTCAAGGCCTCAGCCAACTTGGACAAAGGAAGGCGCTCGCCCCCTGAGAGCAACAGCGACTGTCCCCCGACGTCATTTAGGCCCTGCCCGGAGTAATAGACAATCAGCCGGTCGACAGCTTTCACTCGAAGCTTGGCCACGGTCGCCAGGATATTCTTCGCTTGAACAGGACCAGTGATTAATTTGGAGTGTATTGTTTCAGTCCCAAGGCGGCTTTGGCAGACCTTGGCGAAGGCCTCGGCGTCGGTCACGGCTCTCTTTGTGCTTCCATAGTTTTGACCTATGAGTATGGAATAAACACGAGCCTGAGCTGGGTCACCGTTTTCCAAGCGTTTTCGGATTGTTGGGCTCTTCAAGAGTGGTCGAAGGCCGGTGACCATCTCACGGAGCAAGTTATTCTGTAAATCTCGATCGGCATGATCGGCGAGCCCCTTATAGACTGTCTTCCATTGACTGACTCCAAAGCGCTCGCCGTTATCGAACAGCGCTCGGACTGGATTGAACGGCACGATGCCATGTTGCCATTCGTTCAGAGTTTGCTCACTTTCCCCAGTTAACTCCACTTCATAGAGGGCCTCTTTGGGAAGACGGACATCATAAAAGCGCAGGCGCAAGCACCGAATAACAGAGAAGCGTTCGTCGGGAATCCACCAGTGGCTAGGGGGGAAACCGAAGAGCGAGTGAACATCGAAGAACCACCCGACAATGTTATAGCCGTTATAAGACACCCGGTTCTCCAACAAGGTTCCGGTCATCAATAACTGGGCGCCTCTATCCTCAGCCTGGCGAAAGAGAGAGCTTGAGGACCCGTCCCCTGGGAGCGAGGCTAAAACATCGACAGGTTCTGTAAAGACGGCCGAGAGCGCGTCCCGAACCTTGTCAGTGAGGGTCTTCTGCTCGGTTGAAGAAAGAGAAGGGCGATAAGTGGCCTTGGGGTCCTCAAGGGCCGCTTCGGCGAAATCCCGGCTCTGATACTCTGTCACAATAGGGGCGATGAGCAGGTGGTTCTCAATGGATTGGCCGCGAAATTGATCGAGGAAAGCGGTGTCAGTCTTGAGCGATTTGGGAGCAGCAATCGAGGTGCAGGCCGTCAATAAGATTGAGAGCAAGACCAGGAGCCACCGTGAATGTCTCGCGAGACTCCGGTTTTTCATAGAGCCTCAGCCTCAAGGATGGCCCGCGCAGCGGAAT
>JARGOJ010000810.1:1362-4477 GCA_029210225.1 Planctomycetota bacterium | reverse complement strand
TATGCCTGCCGAGCCGCTGTCAGAGGTATTGAGAATGAAGATTATCAGAAGTCGCTCACCGACTATAGCAGCGCAATTCGTTGCAGTCCAAACTACGGAAGCGCCTATCACAATAGAGGAGTTCTCTATTATAAAAAGAAAAAGTATGACGAAGCGGAGAGCGACTACAACCTGTCCATCAAAGCCGACCCCCGTAACCCAACAGCCTACAATAGTCGGGGAGTCCTCTACATGCAAAGAAACAAGCTTGAGCTGTCATTCAAAGACTTATCCAAGGCTATTGAGTTAAAACCCAACTATGACAATGCATATTTTAATCGCGCCAAAATCTACATCACTCGAAAAAACTGGGAGAAAGCCCTCCGCGATTTAGACCGCGCATTGGAGATCAATCCAAACATGAAAAGGGCCGTGAGATATCGTCAAATGGCGCGAGCAAAGCTGGGACGCTGAGCTTTACCACTACACTTCAATACTTCGACGGACGCCCCAGATAGCTTTGAATATAACTGCGAATTTTTGGCCCGTCGACAGCGTTTGGGTGTAGCGATAGATAGGTCTCAAAGATCCGCGCTGCTTCCTTATGTTGTTTCCAATTCGCTTTTAGAACGGCGAGGTTGTATTGAGCCTGGGGCAATCTCGGATTGATCTCGACAGCCTTCTCAAGATCTTTTAGGACAGCCTCCCTGTTGTTTAGATTGCTATGAGCGATAGAACGTCCGAAGTAAGCATCCGCATCATTAGAATTCAGGTCTATCGCTATCGTATAGTCGTTTATGGCCTCCTGCCACCTTTTCTGTTTCACCCTGATATAAGCACGACCGGAGTATCCTTTCGCCATTTTCGGGTCGATTTGAATCGCCCGCTCCAGCTTACGAACTCCCGCCTCTAGTTGACCCCGATCACTCAAAATAAGCCCGACATTATAAAGGGCCAGGGTGTAATTGGGGTTGAACTCAAGGGCCTTAGCATAGTCCTCTAAGGCCTCATCAATCCGGCGTCCTCTCTCCTTGTTTCGACCTCGATTATAATAAGCCTCCGAGTTTTTTGGATCGAGTTCAATCGTTCGGTTCAAGTCTTTCAATGCGAGATCGTCCCGACCAAGCTTAACAAAAAGATTCGCTCTGTTAAAAAATGCAAGGACAAACGTATCGTCCAGGCCTATGGCTCGATTGTAGTCATTTAGAGAATCTTTAAGCTTCCCTTGATTCAGGTAAATAGTCCCTCGATCGCAATAAATAGCGGCATAATCCGGTTTGATTTCCAACGCTCGGTTGAAGTCGACAATAGCCTCGCCATATTCACCACGGTTATTCCTTAACTGGGCTCTAAACCGGAACAACTCGGCGTTATTGGGCGCAGCCTTCAATCCTCGACTGATTTCTTTCAGTGCCCGTTGCCACTCTCCGCGACCGTAAAAGATGAGCGCACGATTACGATAAGCCCCCGAGTCCTTTGGGTTCTGTTCCAACGAAACACCATAGTCAAAAAGGGCTCCCTCTTCATCCTTGAGTGCTGCTTTCACCACTCCTCGATTGTAATAGGCCAATTCGACTTTCGGATCCAATTCAATAGCCTTGGTCAAGTCTTTGAGCGCTCCACGGTAGTCTTTTAGCAACTGCTTAACAATTCCTCTCTGGTTAAACAAAGCCGCCGATTCTTTGTTGATGTCAATTCCTTGGTTGTAGTCGCTCAAGGCTTTCTTCAGCTCTCGCCGCCGTTGGAAGAGACTCCCCCTGTTGTAGTAAGCCCGGTCATTTCTAGAGTCGAGGAAGACGGCTTGATTATAATCAGCCAACGCTCCCTTTTCATCTCCATGGCTGAGCTTTGACGCTCCCCTGTGATTAAAAAGCTGACTTCGTTTTGGGCTGAGAACAATCGCTTTATCGAAGTCTTCACGAGCCCCCTCTGGGTCATTTAATGCATCCTTGACGATCCCTCGATTGCTATACGCCACTGCGAGATATGGATCGAACCGAATGGCCGCGGTATAGCACTTCAGCGCTCCTGAGTGATCATTCATCAAGTGTTTTAAACTGCCCAAATTCATGTGAGCGATCGCGTTTCGAGGATTCGACTTCAGGGCAATTTCAAAGTCCTCAAGCGCTCCTTTTTCATCGCCGCACTGCGATTTCATTGTGGCTCTAAAACTGTAACCCCAGGAGAAACTAGTCGAATATCTCTCCAAGCTTTCGAGGGCCTTTAGGGCTCGTTCAGGTTCTTTCTTTCTAAAGTATTCCAAGGCCTCAATGGCAATTGTAAACTCGTTCTCTACGCCCCGTTCTTTTGCCCGTCGATTGAGCTCATAGAGAGGCTCTGTGGGAGCAAACGCTCCGCCTCTGGTGTCTGAAATCAATCGTTGATGCCACAAGAACAATGCTTCATAGGCCGGTGAGAAATTGTCCGCCGCATTCTTAATGAGCTCTAACTCCCTCTCCCGAAGATTGGCAGACCCACAAATTTTCGCGAGAGAAAGAACCACCCCATAACTATCCGCGCCAAGTCGCAACGCGTCATCGACTCCTTCCAAAACCTTTATTCTCGGGGCTCCTCGCTTAATTGCTAATTCTAACTCACGAGTTTTTTGGACCGCTCCTTTTAGTCGCGCCTCATTTAATTTCGCCTTGTCCGCTTCTGTCTCCGCAGACTCCCGCGCCTGTTCAGATTGGACAAATTGACCGTAGATTCCAAAGGTCGCGCCTAGAACTAATATCAATGCGGCCAGCGTCACAACTAAACCTGGACGCTTCGAGGACCAGCGAAAGATCTTCTCCTTGAGCGAGTATTGATACACCGAAAGCGGGTGCCCTGAGAGATAAGCCTCCAAATTCTTCACGAAGGCCTCGACGCTCTCCAAACGGTCCTCTGTTTCGAGCTTAATCGACACCCGCGCTAAGGCATCAAGCTCCCTTGGGGCACTTTTTCGGAGTTCCCTCGGCGACCGGATCCCTCCCGACGCTGTCGCGGCGATCTTCTCTAATGTCGATTCGCCAGAAATCGCCTGGCTCCCGGTCAAAAGCTCGGTCAGCATGATCCCCAACGCAAAGACGTCACTCTCCGGGCAACTTGATCCGACAATCTGCTCTGGGGACATATAGCCTGGGGTGCCAACCAT
>JARGOJ010000810.1:0-1352 GCA_029210225.1 Planctomycetota bacterium | reverse complement strand
AACAGTCAAACCTGCCTGAGAAAGCTCTTGCTTGGAAATGACACTCTTAAGTATCTGATCGGCCTTATCAGCGTCGGAATCATTGGTGTCTTTAGCGATGCCCCAATCCAAAACGAGCACTTCACCGAAGCGTCCGATCATGACATTTTCAGGCTTCAGGTCTCGATGAATAATGCCTTGAGAATGAGCATAACTCACCCCCTCGCCAACCTTCACGAGAGCTCGCAGCAGCTCCCGAATCTCGTCAGGATGACCAATCCCCTTTTTGTGAACCTCTTCAATCCGTTCTCGAAGAGTCTGCCCTTCAATGACTTTCATAACGATGTAGTGCTGGCCTGAAGCAGTCTTTCCAGCTTCGTAGATCGGTGGAATGGACGGGTGGTCAAGACGCGCAGTGATCTTGGCCTCTCTGAGGAAGCGCTCTAAGGCGTTCTCGTCGCTCTCTGCGAGCAGTAACTTCAGCGCTCCGTCTCGCCCCAAGCGCCGATCACGCACCCGCCATATCGACCCCATGCCGCCTTCGCCCAGTTTTTCCCGGCGCTCCCAAAGCCACTCGGAGTGGGGCTCAAACCAGGGATCCCGACCGAGGGCTTTGGACAACTCCAGCGTTAGCTCCTGCTCCGAGAGCGCCGTCGTGGCCCTAGACTGACTCAAGCCTGCGCTTTGAGACACAATCAGCTGCTGTCGGAGAGCGGAGATTTGCTGAGGACTAAGCGCCCGCTGTTCTCCAAGTAACGCAAATAAATCCCGCTGAGTGTTCGCTGCGAGTCGGTAAAACGGTTCGAGCTTGGATTGCGAGAGCAGACCATGCTGAATGATCAGCCGCGCTTGAATTTCGTTCTCCGTCATGAGCCGCCCAAAAAGAAAGCTAGGAAGACCATCCTAGCTTTTCAAATCGGACACAAACTTGCAAAGAATCTCTTTTCATTCTCCCCGATAGCCCTCGTCCTTGTTTCCTAAGAACGCGAGGCCTCTTCTCAGAGGCTGCTCGGAAAGAGCTGACCCTGACGCTCTCTCGACAAAAGGCCCTTCAAAGGTTCGGCGCTTTTCAAGTGAAGGTCCAATTGAGGAAAAGCAATCTCAATGTTTTCGTCCGCAAAGCGCTCTCCGGCAATCTGCAGAATGTCATGTTTTGTCGATAACATGCAATCGGCGTTCGGCACAAAGACACGCATTTCAAAATTCAGAGCACTTTCCCCATAGCCAAGGAAGAAGGCTGCTGCCTTTGGCTCAACAAGAACATCGGGGTGATTGCGAGCGATCTCCAACAAGATCTCTCGAGCCCTCCGCGTGTCGCTTCCATAAGCTAATCCAATCGGAACCTCAACTCTAAGAATTGAGTCCGTCAAACC
>JARGOJ010000809.1 GCA_029210225.1 Planctomycetota bacterium | reverse complement strand
CAGACACCGTCCTTATTCGCTTTAATAGGAATGCTATTTCGCCCAAGCTTTAGGTCAATTGTGACTTGAAAGGCTCCAGCGTCGTCGGCGGTCGTGAATTGTTCGGCGACTTGAAGCGAGGCTTTAGGACGACTGACTTTGCCACGAATCACGACCTCTTCTTGAAACTGAACCGAAGGGTATTCGGCCAACGATTTCAATTGTATCTCGGCCGAATTTGAATCCGTCACTCTCAATTGATATAGGACAATAGCGCAGAGCAAGGCAAGGACAACGAAACATGCCACCACAGCCTTTGAACGACTCTTTTTGACTTCAACTTCGCCAGTTTTCAATCTCTGGTAGAGTTCATTTGCTGTCGGTCTTTCGCTCGGTGATTTTTTCAGGCAATCCAGGCAAAGTTCGTTTAGCCAGGGGGGAATGTCCGGATTGAGGTTCTGCGGGGGCTGGATCTCATTTTTCAAGATAGCGAGGTAAAGAGCGAGGCTTGATTGGGCTTGAACGGGCAGCTCACCGGTGAGGCAAAAAAACAAAGCCACACCGAAAGACCAGATATCAGTAGGCGTCGACAACGGCTCCGAGTGTGACACCTCCACTTGTTCTGGGCTCATGTAAGCGGGCGTACCTATCATTTCACCGGTCATCGAGAGTTTCGGGCCTGACTCTCCACCATTTTCTAAGAGAGAGTCTCGCTTGACCAGTCCGAAATCAATGAGAATTGGTTCACCGTTCTCCTTGGCAATCATGACATTTGCTGGTTTGAAATCTCGATGAATAATGCCTTGTTCATGGCAACGCCCAAGAGCCTCGGCGATCATAAGAAATGTCTTCTCAGTCCAAGAGAAATCGGGAACCGTGCCATTCAATCTCAAATGCTCTTCAATGGTTACCTGAAGGTCTTTACCTTCGAGGAAATCCATAACCATGAACGGAACCGGGCCTTCAAAACCTAGGTTTTCTACGCCCACAATGTTGGGGTGCCGCAGCTTTGCGATGGCTTGGGCTTCTCGCTCGAAGCGGAGAATATCTCGTTCATCAATTTCTCGACTGAGAAGCAGCTTGAGAGCAAATCGACGATTCAGTTGCCTGTCTCGGATTTCGAAAACCACGCCCATTCCCCCGCGATTTATCTCGCGAATGAGTTCGTAATCGGGATGGGAGTTATTGGCAAATCGACCGGGGAGCATGAAGAGCCTTTAGATAGGACAAGACAACACTAGCGCGACCAATCTTAACATTGTAGGGCCGCTCTCCTGGGTCGCTGGCGTAAGATCTCACCGAATCTTTGGCAAGGAGAGGGCGAATCGCACTCCCCGGTATGGAGACCGTTGGTCTTGTTCAGCGTACAAGCGCCGACTTGAACGAGCGAGGCCCAACCCATAATGCCATGAGCCCCCACGGACCACTCTCAACGAGTTCCCTGGGACGACTCTTGGCGCTTCTGTGTGGGGGCCATCATTGTAATTCGGAAGGAATGAATCTTCGCACCATTCTGTGGCGTTCCCAGACATATCAATAAGGCCAAAGCTATTCCGCTTTTGAACGTGATCTTTGTATGAATGCGGCCCTCGGCGGCTATTCTTATGATGCCAGGCGTGGTCCTTCCGAGGGTCCTCACCCCAATAGAACCGCGTTGTACTGGTGGCGCGACAAGCATATTCCCACTCGGACTCACTCGGCAATCGAAGTGGCGACCCCTGGAGACTCAGAGTTTTCTTGATGTCAGTCCAACTGATATCGAACTTGGGGAAGTCGACCTTCTCCGGCGTCACTTTCTCGGAATGATTGAACAGGGACCATTCTTGCTCCAAGCATTCGTGCTCGGCGATGAGAAACGCTTTCACCGTGACAGGATGGGCGGGCATTTCGTTGCGAAGAAGCTCGGGGAGCGCCTCGGTCCTTTCTTTCCGCTGTTGTTTTCTCCAAGCCGAGATATTGTGATCCCGACCGAACTTGAGGGTTGACGGAGCAGCCTCCGCGCTGAGCCCCATTTGATAGCGACCGCCAGGAATCAAATGAAAGGTCATCCCGCTTGTCTTGTGTGAATAGATGGGGATAGACAGCTGCTGTTTCGATTCGCCAAAACGCCCTATTTTTTCGAATTGAAAGTCATCACCAAGACCTTTTTCTAGGGCAAGTGCTAGCATTTCCATTTGGTTCTGAGGAAGATTTTTCCATAGCTGCAGGCTATTGAGTGACTTTTTTGTTTTCCTCCAAAGGATATGAGAAACGATGTTGAGCTTAAGAGTTGTTGAATGGCCTCCGGAATCTCTTACTTGAACGATTCTCTCGATCTGATTCGGATCGGCGAAGAGCTTTATGATTCGATTGGAACCCACCGTGCGCCATTCATCATCAATCTTCCATTCTGTGGTCGAGTCGTCGTCAACGATCATTGAAATTGATTGACCTTCGTCCAGAATACAGACATTGGCGAAGTCTGCGAGGACGTTCAGTTTTGGTTTTTGAGTGTCAACCTGGACCCCCACCGACCTTAACTCGACCCAACGCTTGTCTTGGAAAACTTGGAGAGAGAGGACATTCTTCCCTTCAGGAAGCGTGACTAGGCCTTCTATTCGTCCCTCAGCGTCGGACACACCCGTTTCAGAACCACATTGGAATTTCACGTGGGGATGGGAAATTTGGCCGACCAAACGGAACTGCGCTTTATCAATGATCGCAGGAGGAATGTCGAATTGAATGAGCCGGATGGTCGCAACATCGTCCGTCTGCGAGACGCCGTATACGCCAAATAAAACAGAGATCAGAGTGAGTAACAGAAGAACTGGGGCAAGAACCTTTCCCAATGAAAAGCTCGGCGCGCCTGCGAAGGTCTTTTGTTTGAACGCGAGCACGATGTCGCTCATGTTTGGCCGCTCTGCGGGGTCTTTGGCGAGACAATTGAGGACGAGAGCTCCCAACCACTTTGGAGTTTCAGAATTGAGCGTTATCGGGTTGTGGGGATGGTCGAGGTAGATCTTTTTTAGCGTTCCTACAGCGCTGGGGGCTTGAAAGGGTAGGACCCCGGTCAGGCATTGATAGAGGGTGACTCCGAGTCCCCAGACATCGGTCTTGTCGCTGACTTCTCCAAACTCGTCGGGGTCCAATTGTTCAGGGCTCATGTAGACGGGGGTGCCGATCAGCTCGCCTGTCAGGGAGATGCCGTCCGCGGTTCGGCTGATCGTTTGGCTGGCCGCCTTCGTGATTCCAAAGTCGACTAAGACGGGACGAGCTTTGCCGTTGGCTTCTTTGGCAACGAGGATGTTGCTGGGTTTTACGTCGCGGTGAATGACACCCTTATCGTGACAATAGGCGAGGGCTTCGGCGACTTGCATAAACGTGTCAATCAGGCCGGGGCCGTCTAAGCTCTGGGAATCTGTTTGCACAAGCGCGTCTAAAGTCTGTCCGTCGACGTGCTCCATAACAATATAGGGGCAATGGGCTTCGTAAGCGTAACTGAACAGCGTGACGATGTTTCTATGTTGGAAGAGCGAGAGGGCTTGAGCTTCAATCTCAAAACGCTTTAGCAGGCGGGCTTGATCGTTCTCTGAAGCCTCAATCGCTATCAACTTCAACGCGCAAATCCGCCCAATCTCACGTTGTCTTGCCCTTAAAACAACACCCATGCCTCCTCGACTGATCTCGCCGAGGATCTCGTAATCAGGATGTTGATTCGTGGCAAATCGACCGGGGAGCATAGATCGCCTTTACTTGGGAGCTGACAGAACAGAGCTGCTCAATATTAACATTGTCCGAAATGAACCGATGCTCTGTCATGCTTAATTTCATAGGGTCTCTGACTAAAATGGAGAAGGCCATCACTGAGACTTGGATAGGCTGGAGTTCGCTCATTTGACTTTTGGCAAGGAGAGGGCGAATCGAACGCCTATGAGCGGGGATTGGACGTCTTGATTCTTCTCAAGTCTTCGACCGGAGCGTCCGATTCCGAGCCCTTGCTTAAAGGATCCGCCTCGTACCACTTTACGTGGATTGCCGGGCTCAACTCGGGGCGCTTCGGAGTTTGGTCCATCATTGTAGTTTCGGATCGCTGAGTCTTCGCACCACTCAGCAATGTTACCGGACATGTCAATAAGCCCGAAGCGATTGCGATGTTTGAGGTGTTCTTTATAGGAATGGCGATGTTTGCGGGCATTTCTGAAACTCCAAGAGTGTGTCCTCAGCCCTTCGTCACCCCAATAAAAGCGGGTTGTACTGGTGGCACGGCAAGCGTATTCCCACTCGGCCTCGCTCGGTAATCGAAAAGGCTCTCCAGAGGATTTGAGGGACGATTTTATCTCGTCCCAGCTAAGATTGGCCTTGGGAATATCGGGGTTTCTCTTCCCCACTGTCTTCGACTTCATGAACCTTGCCCATTCTTGTACGGTGCATTCGTGTTCGGCGATGAGAAAGGCTTTTACAGTCACGTTGTGAGCGGGCATTTCCGCTTGGAGAATCTCCGGCAGGTCCTTCGACTTGGCCTTTTT
>JARGOJ010000808.1 GCA_029210225.1 Planctomycetota bacterium | reverse complement strand
GGGCATTCTCATTCACACGGATGAAGCGGCGCGGGGTCTGTATGGAAACAACGAGGTCAAGGATTGGGCCTCGGCGGGCTCAATGCCCTTCAATCTTGATTTGATCAAGGATCACCTCAACGGCTACGACCAGGCGGCTATGCGTCGCGGCGTCGATCCATTCGCTGGAACGCGATTGAATGGAATCGGTGGCATCGAGCAATGGCTTGAGTGGGACCACGGTTACGGCGACGAGAACAACAGCGACGCCTTCACCAAGTTCTATGACGATGACAAAGGAGTTCTCCTACCCACTATGGACGACCTTGAGCGAGTTCTTGGATTCGCCGAGGCGCCCGCATTGATCCCCACGGGTCCCAATGTCATTGGTGGCGGCCCTGAAGTGGCGAACATGATATCGAAGAAATACGACATCACTGTCTATGCCTACCAAGAGCTTGAGTTCCCGCACAAAATCGTCTTGATCTGCCAGAGCCACTGGGTTGCCTACGTGCGCGACGGCTACGGTATTTGCACCCTTACCAACCTGACCTAAGCCGGGCAACCCTGGCAAGTTTTCACGGAATTGAATCGTTGGTCTGATTGATCGGAGATCCAGATGGTTTCAAGAAGCGCAATCGCCGAGCTCTTCCTAACAGAGCTTGGCTCAAAAGAGTATGAATCGAGCGCTGCGATTGACGTCGTGGCGCACAGGGCCGAACTTGATAGCTCCGGTGGCGCTTTGGTCATGACCCTTGCCGCGCCGGGAACTGAAATGAAGGGCAAGGTTATTCTTGCCGTTTTGACAGAGGCGAGCAATGGGGCCTCGATTCAATTTCCCCAGGCCGGGGCCACAGTCACTCGCTCTCTCTCCGTTCTCGGCGAGGCGATCCTGCTGTTTGGTATTGACGACGATCGCTGGTTGACTGTCGTTCTTGGTGTTTCTCAGGCCGGGGCCTACACCCAGACCTATTCGACGGCAGACCGGACTCATGCTGCTAGAACCGCCGCTGCTCTCACTGAAAACGGCGGCGCAATTGGCGGCACCAATGATGGTGATCTGCCGGACTTGAGTTCACCCGACGCGGCGACCAATGCCGCCGCTATTCGCGAGATAGCCATTGCTTTGAACAAACTGGTCGTTGACCAGGCTGATACGGCTCAGGTTGTGAACGCCGTCGTCGACGATCTTCAAGCTCATGGCTTGGCGGGATAAATCAATGATTCGATTTTCCGTTGAAGAAAACCAGGAAATGCAGCTCGCGGCGATGCTTCAGCGAGAGGCTGCCGCTTTAGCTGCTCTCAATCGAATTACTGAGCAGCGCAAGTCCTTTGAGGCGAAAATGATAGAGGGCAGGATTGTCTCCTCGGTCCTGCACCGGGCAAACCCTTCAGACAGCCCAAGGACCTTCAAGATCATGAAGGACGAGTCTGGTTTTACCATGATTCTTCAGGAGGCGCCATGCCAGGATTCCCAGACCCCTTCACCACAGACGACGACGTCATTGAATTCGCCCACGAGCAAGGAATCACAAACTTCCTCGAAACAGGCGGAGACTACACCCAGCTCCACGCTGGCGCCTTAAAGGCGGTCAAGAAGAAACTCGACGGTCGAGGCACTAAGCCGGATCTTGTCGAGAATCCGAGCGACTTCAAGGAAGCCGCGATCAATTGGTTTTTGAGCAAGATCTTTGCTGGCGAAAAAGATCTGGAGAAGGCGAACTGGTACGCCGATCGATTCCGATTCGAGATGATTGACACTCGGCCAAAGATCGCTGAGGTTTCGGATGCTGGCGGTCAGGTGGGGACAATTGTTGTCTTGAAGCGCGGCGGGATTGATGCCCGAGGGAGAACAGTGGGCCATCACTATCGTCGTCGTCGACCTGGCTCAAGATTCGGCGGTGCCTGATGACCGTTCGCGAAGATTTGGTTAATTGGATTGAGAGCGACCTCGTCAATGTGACAACTGTCACTTTAGCAGCTCGGGATATCTATCAAGGTCAGCTTCAGAGAAATAAGCAAACGCCTATTGAAATCAAGATTCGTCACGCAAGGCGAATCAACATTAATAGCAAGGTTGGCTCGCCGAGATCTCACGAGATTGAGCTGACCGTGACATCTCGCAAGGATGACAAAAACGTCGAGCAGGTTCAATCTGATTTGATCAGTGATTTGGCCGATGAAATCGTTGAGAGATACGACGGTGGAAGCGGCGGTCTTGCCCGTTTTAAGGCTGGGCTTGGGGCGTTGAAGTTCGAGCGACTGGATTGTGTTCGACGGGTTCCAAAGGTGAATTCAACGGGATCTGAGAGAAATGTTTTCGTCGATCTCTCCGTTCTTGTGTGGGAGTAAACAATGCCATTCAACGCCGCTGAAGTATTGACCGGCTCAGCCTCCCAATTGGTTCAGGCTACGGACTTTCTGTCTGATTATCGAGCGCGAATAATCGCGACAATAAAAACCAAGGCCGAGGCCATCAGGGATCGTGCAAACCTTGGCGACTTTGGCGCCGACGTCACGCTGGCCGGTAAAAATGCAGTTCTGGCGCTTAACAAGTCATACACCGAAGAGCTCGTCCGGCAACTCGACCCAGTATTCAATAACGTTTTGAGGCTTGCGGGGCGTCCGGGAGGCAACCCAGAAAGCAACTGGGGGGTCATCTACAAATAGGAAAACACCCTCACTTTCCTGAAGCGTGGCCCGCAGTATGCCGACTTTTCGACCGACATTACGACGAGCGGGAAGGGATCTTCCAGCTCAATTGTTGGCGATTCGACCCTCTACCAGCTTTTGGTTGACCGCTATGGAAACGATCTAGATGGCGGCAACGGTGATATCACTTACACCATTAAGTGTGTGAAAAATCAGGCAAATGGTGGTACGAAGTACGCCGAAGAGTTCGAGGTCAGTTCCGATTCGTCTCTGACGATTTTTGACCGGGGCCCTTCCGGTGAAGGTTTCCCGCTCATTGTTCCGAATGATGGCGGCGGAATTCTATCAAAGCCCAGCTTCAAGATCGGGAACGCGGAGAATCTTAACCCGACCAGCCTGGGTCCTTGGGAGCAACCGAGCGGCGACTACTCGAATTTTGACTTAGTGATCACGCCGACCTATCGACGAGGAAAGGGCGAGACAAATTCCAATCAAAATCCCGTGGCCGTGCGCTTCAATGACGAAGACATATTGCAGCAGGTTCTGTCTAAGGATCTAACCCGATCCATCCCGCTCCTTCCCGGCCTTTCCATATACCGAGAAAATGACTGCGACAGACTTGTTTCAATCAGGGTTGGCAATAAGACGATTCTTGACTCGTACGACGTAAGCACGCAGACAAACGAAACGTGGGCTCAGGCTGTCGGAATACTTGATGAGAATCTATTCCTCGACAATTCCGAGCCGGTTGACAAGACCAACAAAGATCTTTTTTATGAGATCGAAGTGCATGGCGGGACAACTGGTGAGGTTGTCTTTGATAACGCCTTCTTATTGAAGGGCACGCCGCTCAATGGACGCTGGATATTTATGGTCCCAGGACAAATTGCGCACGCTCTCGACGATCAATTTCAATTCACCGACGAAGCGCCAACAACCAATGGAAAGCATGCCCAGGTCATCCTTGATCGCTATGGGCGCCATGTTCCAACTGTCAGTTCTTCTCCGGCGGTTCCTGAACCTTGATCGGGGACGACGATGGGCAATGACGAACAAATGGAGGTCCTGAATCGAATCGCGGATTCATTGGCGGCTATCCAAGCCATCGCTGAAGGATTCGGTAGTGATCGGCGGGCGGCGGCTTCTGGAGCTGCCCAACCCGGGAAGTCTTCGTCTAGTAGCGGAAAGAGCGGTGGTGGAAGCGGCTTAAAAGGCATCGCATCACAAGGAACTCAGCTGCTCGCAGACACGACCAGTCCATTTGTCTCGAAGGGCACAGCGGTTTCAAATTTTGCTCTGGGTGCCGCGTCCTCAGTTTTGGGTTCCGGGGTCACTCAAGCCCTAGCAAATGTCTCGGGCATCGGTCCTGAAATTAATGCTCTTCAAAGTGCTGAACAGTCTACGCGAGACTTGGTTGGGCGAGCTGCGCGGGCTGGGTCTTCTGTTGACCAGGGCGCCATTTCTGACATTTTTAAGGGTTTCAAAGAGGTCGAAGAAAGGAACACCAGAGCTCAACAGAGCGTGACGGACGCTATTGGAGGCGAGCAATCAAGCGCATTGGTGGCCGCGCTTGAGAAATCTATCGAAAATGGGATTAAGAACTCAGTGAAGTTTTTCAATTTTGCCTTCAGGGATCCTGACAGCATTGTAAACAGATTGAGCGGTGATGCGTAATGGGCAAGCAAACTGAACGCATTGCTTATGGGCGGCCAGATTTTGGCGGCATCGTTATTGGAGGCGAGAACAATACATTTTACTCCCTGGGAGAAGACTGGACAGATGAGTCCGACGGCGACGGCGTCACCATCACGACCAGCTTCTGGGTGCATGGCACGGATTCTGAGATTGAAGAAC
>JARGOJ010000807.1 GCA_029210225.1 Planctomycetota bacterium | reverse complement strand
GGAGGACGTGAGTTCTTTAAGCTCGTCGGAAGCTCAGAAGCTTGGATCGACTCTGAGCGCGAGCGTTCGTCGCCGGAGCAGCGGGCGCTTTACTCTCTTTGAGAGCGATGAGATCCTGGCAGACCGCTATCGAATCATTGAAGAGCTGGGCCGCGGCGCCATGGGCATCGTCTATCGCGCCTGGGATTTGAAGTTACAGAGAGAGGTCGCCCTCAAGACCCTTCGTGAAGAGAGCGACGACGATCCGATTCGTAGCGAGCGCTTTCGCCGAGAGATCGAATCGCTCTCGGGTCTCCAACACCCTCATATTGTTGGGGTCCACGACGCAGGTTTGTTTGAAGACCGCTTTTGGTTCGTCATGGACTGTATCGAGGGCAAGAGCCTCGCCGAGGTTCTCAAGAACGAATCGATGGAACCCCGCCGAGCTTTCAAATTATTGCTTCCAATCGCTGATGCGGTCGCCTATGCACATTCCAAGGGCATTGTTCATCGCGACATCAAACCCGAGAACATTCTTATCGACGCCAAAGAAACTCCGTATCTCACAGACTTTGGCCTCGCCTGCCGACTCAGCCAGGAATCGCGCCTCACCGCGACCGGTCACACCGTGGGAACGCCTGCTTTCATGGCTCCCGAGCAAATCGTCGGGAGCCATAAACCTGGCGAAGCAACCGACATCTATGCCATCGGCGCAACCCTCTACGAATGCCTCACAGGCTCTCTCCCCTTCGCTCACTCCGAGAATTACGCGGAGTTGGTCTACGCCATTGTTCACAATGAACCGATCGCCCCGCGCTCAGTCAAAGCTGAGATCGCGAGGGATGCCGAGCTCATTTGCCTCGCTTGCCTAGAGAAAGAACCAAGTCACCGCTATGAGAACGCTCACGCCCTCACTCAAGACTTTGAGAGGTTCCTCCGAGGTGAAGCCGTTCGAGCCCATAGCTCACCGTGGTGGCGCGTTGCTCGGACCCTGAAACGGCACTGGTCCTTAGCTCTTGGACTCTCAATTGGTCTCGCTGGTCTCTTTGGCGCCCTCGGATTCGTACTCTCCCAACGAAAAGAGAACGAGCGCAACCGTCGGGTCACCAAGAACCTCGAACGGGAACGAGAAACCCTGCTCCGTGTATACAAGCGGACTGTTGAAGACGATATCCTTCGCAGCAAACGGAACGGCGAACTCGCCCAAACAGTTCTCTGGCGAGGTACCGATTGGGACCTCCAATGCTTCGACGAAGTCTCAAAAGTCGACCCAAGCTATTGGCAAGCCCACTATTGGAAAGCCCACCAATATATTGACCGAAGCGTCCAAGCCATTCACGACAACAAGAGCTTCGAGGCCCAACAATGGGGTCGCAAAGCGCTTCAAGAACTTAAGGCGCTGCATAAAGTGGGGCCTCGAAACGCCGCGTATTACATCCTCGAAGCGGCCCTCTACGGCCAGCTCTTCGACGACTGGGACCAAGCCCGCAAGCTCTATCGCCAAGCCATTGAGGTTGACGATCGCAGCCCCGGCGGCCTCTTCGCCCGCGCCAGTGTCCTAAGATTAGGGGGCGATCAAAAAAAGGCCCTCTCCGTCATCAATGAACTCTGCAAAAAGAAACCCGCGCCCCTCGCCGCCCTTCTCCTCCAAGTCGAACTCCTCGCCATGACCGGGCAAAACGCCAAGGCCAGCGTCGAATTCTCGAAGCTCAAGAAACTCTGGCCCGAAACAAGCACAAGAAATGTCTCTAGCCTCTGGCTACTTGGTTTCAATCAATGGAACCTGAGCCGGCTCCAAGTCTTGCTCGATAGCTCTCGCAGCCAAATTTCGAAGGACAGCTGGAGCCAGCTTGAACAAGAATCCCTCAAGCTTCATTCCAGAAAAAATGAATGGAGCGCTTGGTTGCTCAGCAATGTCTATCTCTCTCAAAAGAAATACGAGGAAAGCGAAGCGCTCCTAGAAAGCAGCGTTGAAGTGCATCCTCAATCGGGCCTTCTCTGGGCTCTCAAAGCGAAACTCGCCCTAGAAACAAAGCAAAGCAAAGAAGCAGAACGCTGCCTGTCGAAGTCGAAAGACTTGGCGATCAAAGCCTTCCGATATAAGGCTCCAAGCCGAGACATCGATTTCGATCGCTGAACCCTCAGAGAATCTTGTAGTGCCTTGAGAGGACATCCTGAACTTGCCCTCGCTGCCTCTCCAAGTCCCCAACCCGCTCACAGAGGCGCGCCTTAAGATCTCCCTGGTCTTTGCGGAGATTGGCCAAGCCATTCCACCGCGCTCCCTGCGCCGCAGAGACAACCAACTCAACAGACACAGCCACATCGTTGATAAGGTTTGGGTTGCCAAACTCAAGCAACAAGAAGGCGTTTTGAACGATGAGTTCGGCCAATTTGACCAATCCCAAAGAGCTCTTATAGGCTCGATCCTTGGCCTTTCGCCTCGCTTGCAACCGCGTCGCTTTATCGAATTCTTTGCGAGACATTTGATAGGCGGCCATCACCTCCCCAAAGGCAATACGATCTTCCTCTGCCAGGTCTAAAAATTGGCTCCGGGCTAACTCCAAACCCGACTGAAGACTCTCAAATAACTCTCGCGGTCGGTTTTCAGAAATGAAGGCCTCCTCCGATAAGTTCAGAGCCTTCAACAATGTCGAAGCGCCAAGGGCTCCCGCCAGACCCGCCGCCGTTCCCCCACCAGGAGAAGGCTTCGTCGATGAGATCTCTGACAACGCTCGACGGAAGTTCCCAGGAGGCAGGGCGTCCTCGATTTGCTCTTCTAAGATTCGCCCTGAGAGCCCGCCGATAATTTGCATAGACTGCTCCCCGCTACTTAGCAACGCTGCTTTTGGTAAGAAACCAATCAACTCGCTTCCGGCAATTTCAACGGAAGCGACGTCACACTCAGTCTTGATCGCCTTGAAGACTTCCAGCGGACCAGTCTTCCGATAATCCACCAAGTTCATGGAGACTTGCACCTGCCCCCGACTCGCCAAACGAAAACCATAGGCTTTCACCGCTGCTAATCCACCGCTCGACTCTCGGATGGTCCTGGCGATCCTCTTCGCCAAAGCTAGATCTTCACTCATGAGGTTGACATTGAAGGCGACCAATAAGAAGCGCGCCCCCGTAATGAGAAAGCCAGCCTTTTCGTGAGCCTCATAGGGGCCAAAATCCGGATTGCTTCGCTCATCTCCCGCGGTCTTTAGATGTTTCCGTACAGCGGCTAAATTTTTGAATTCATCTCTGCTCGCGCTCTCTTCATAGAGGTACACCGGCAGGTTCAAATGAGCCCCTGCCCAAGAGCCAAGTTCTTTGGAGAGGCGAACACAATCCTCCATCTCCGTCCCCTCAAGAGGAATAAAGGGGAAGACATCGGTGGCACCAAAGCGCGGATGAACCCCGGAGTGAGTTTTGATATCAATCAGCTCGCTGGCTCGCTGAACAAGTCTCTTCGCGGCCTGCAAGACAGCCTGCCCTTCACCAACAAATGTCAGCACTGAGCGGTTGTGATCGTCGTCACTCTCGCAACCAAGAAGCGCCACGCCAACGCTCCCACGAGCGAGGCTCGCCAAGATCTTCGCTGTTTCCTCGCCACAACTAAAATTCGGAACACACTCAACAAGCACAAGACACCTCTTTAGCGAATTCGAGAAACGCGCGATACTCTCCAGCAGTGACACCGCGCTGAAGGGTACCGTCTAAGAAGGAAAAGGCAAACCCATGGATCGCCTCCCCCGGGTCCTCGTCGTCGCACCGCTCTATCATTCGGAGCGGGGCGGACTTGGAAAACAAGCCAAAACGCTGACCGAGCGTCTCGCCGATAAAGGCCTCGAAGTCACCGTTGTAACCCGTTACATGAAAGGGCTACCGAAGATTTCCTGGCATCCAAGGGTCAAAATCGCACGTCTTCGAAATCCCCGCCCTCACCTCCACAACTACGACCGCGCCAACTTTGAAAATTTCCTCCTCAGCCTCACCTTCTCCCTAAACCTCGTTCGCTTCCTCTGGCGCTACAAGAAACAATATGACCTCGTGCATTTTTATGGGGCCAGCCTCCCCCTCATCGTCGCTCTCCCCATGATCCTCTTCCTCGGCAAAAAGAGCGTCGCCCAACCCGCCGGGACAGACCAAGGCGTCGAAGCCGGTGATCTCCATGACCGCTACTTCCCCCTTGGCATGTGGATGGCCTGGTTGCTCTCTAAAGTCACCGCCTACATCGCCCTCACCCCCCAAATTTATCGCGCTCTCCTGAGGGAGGGTTATCCCGAAGAAATGATTCACCAGATCCCCAACCCCGTCGACTTCAATGTCTTCAAAATCCCCTCAAAGCTAGAGCGAGAAAACAAACGCAAAGAGCTTGGAATCAGCGACCGTAGAGTAGTGCTCTTCACCGGCCGCCTTGTGCAGCTCAAAGGCCTCCATATCCTGCTTCAAGCCCTCAAACCCGTCGCCCTCAGGACACCCTCAACCCTCTTACTCATCGCCGGAGATGGCCCCGAAAGACATAG
>JARGOJ010000806.1 GCA_029210225.1 Planctomycetota bacterium | reverse complement strand
ATGATTACCTGACTTGCAAGGAGCCGCCTATGAAGGGCGGCTTTTCTTATTTCGACCCCTCTTCAAAGACGCTAAATCGAAGTAAAATAGGGAGATAAGCAAATTTGAAAGGGGTTGCTCGTCTCTATGGAATTCAAAACAATCGAAGAGGCCTTCTTGGAGTTGAAGGGGCAAAAGACCATCGTCACGGCGATGGCCGCCGCGGAACCTCAGGCCTTCTTTAGTCAGCTTCATCGCTTGCTCCCTGAGAACGACTGCGAAAAGGTCGTTTACTGCGCCAACCCCACCGAAGACTACCCCTGCTTCACCGACCTCTCTTTACCCCTGCGATTTGTGGTCATGTTCCTGACCTCTCGGATTCGGAAGAATCAGGGCATCAACATTCACTACTGTCCTCAGCATCTGTCTTCCTGGGCAGGTCATTTGATTAAGAGGCATCCCATCGATGTCTTCTGGGGAGTTTGCACCACTCCGGACGAGCGGGGTTTTGTGAGCTTGGGTCCGGGAGCTTGTTATGAGTCGGAGCTTCGTCGTCATGCTTCAAAGGTCATCTTAGAGGTGAACCCAGAGCTGCCGATGACCTTCGGGGACACTCATGTTCATGTCTCCAAGGTCGACGCCTTTATTGAGCATCCTCGGGAGTTACCGACCTGCCCTCGAGCGAAGCCAAGCGATGTCGATAGGAAGATCGCCAGCTATGTGGCGGAGCTTGTTCCCAATGGGGCCACGATACAGCTGGGCATCGGCTCGATTCCCAATGCGATTGGTGAGGCCTTGAGCAATCATAAGAACCTTGGTGTTCATACAGAGATGATTAATGACACGATGATGGACCTCTACCTTGGAGGTCAGGTTGATGGATCGAAGAAG
Organism: Planctomycetota bacterium; assembly: GCA_029210225.1. Classification (GTDB taxonomy): domain Bacteria; phylum Planctomycetota; class J058; order J058; family JARGOJ01; genus JARGOJ01. The sequence continues at coordinate 3,619 of JARGOJ010000806.1, read as the reverse complement.
TCGCTGTGGCCTGGAAAGATCGTCGGGGCCTTTGCCTATGGGACGAAGGAGCTTTATCAGTTCATTGATCAGAATCCGATTGTGGAGCTGCAGCCTGCTTCGGTGGTCAATGACCCCTATCGCATTGGGCGGAATTTCCGAATGCACTCTATTAACACAGCGGTGGAGGTCGATATCACGGGGCAGGTCTGCTCCGAATCGATTGGTCACATGGAGCTGTCAGGGGTTGGGGGCGCCTCAGAAACTCATGTCGGGGCGCAGAGATCAGAGGGAGGTCGGGGCATCATCGCGATGCAATCTCGCACTCGTCGAGGAGACAGCAAGATAGTGGTGAGCCTGAAGGAAGGAGCAAAGGTCAGTATTAGCCGAAATGACGTGGATACTATTGTGACTGAGTATGGGGTGGCGGAATTGGCGGGGCGCAGCGTGTTAGAGCGGGTCCAGGCGCTGATCAAGATTGCTCATCCCGAGCATCGCGAAGCCCTGGAATCTGAGGCGAAGCGCCTTGCCTACCTATAAAGAAGTCTACCGGAAACGAGCCAGGGACAAAATCGCCCACTCATCACCTTTAAGTGCATAAAAAATTAAAATCCACGTTTTGGCACGGTGCTCGCTTAAGAGAGAGCCATACGGGACGCGTAGGGAAAAGAAGAACAAAGAGAAGAGAAGAGGAAATCATGAAAGCTTTTGCTAGTGCACTGACTATCGCAGTTGCCTTTGCCTTTTTTGGCACCACCACAATCAACGCTTGCGGCGGAATGACAACTGTCAACCCTCCCCCACTCACACTTGACGATCCAGTCGATCCTCCAACATTCGACGAAGAAGATCCAATCGAGCTTGGTGACGGAGAGTGCATTCTCTGAATCGACCTTGATTCAAAGATCACTATGACTGTGAGCCACCCAATCGGGTGGCTTTTGTCAATTTTGGGCTTTGTTTCAGGATCGGTGGAGAGACAGAAATGAAAACCGAGAGATTGGATTGTTCGCTATCTGTCTACCACTAGACCTGGGACATGGAAGCTTCACTGCAACAATCGATGGCGAACTTGTCTCAGGTCGAAGGCGTACGTAGACAACTTCGCCATCGATTGTGCTGAAACAAGTTTCCTTGTGATGCTTGTGAGAAGAGTGTGCTTGGGCGACGCAACATCGCCCGAGATGCAGAGCATCAAGCTAGACTGGGTATGACAACCCCATATTCTCTCGGTTTCCAATCGTCAAAGAGAATAGAAGTTTAGCACGCTTCATCCATTCGCCAAGGTCGTTTTGCAGGCGAAACACATCCTCAGCCTTCGAAACTCTCATTGCCCCGAAAACAAGCAAGAACTCACTACCTCAAAGCGCCAAGCGTACCGCTCTCAATTTTTGAGGAATCGTCCATTCGGCCGATTTTTCATGATCCTTGGAACGCAAACGTCGAAAACTTGATTCTAGTAGCCTCTAGAGACAATAAAGCCCTCAACTGACTCCACAAAGACCCACGAGCGAGCGGTATCGCTCGGCAAAGCCTCTTGTTTCATTGAAATAAAAGTCCAAGTAGTTTTGGCACGGTAGTCGCTTATAAGACCAGCATACTTGTCAGGAACACTTAAAACAAAGAACGAGGACACCATGAAAGCTTTCGCCAGCGCATTAACGATCGCAGTTGCTTTTGCCTTCTTCGGCACCACAACTATCAACGCTTGCGGCGGAATGACCACGGTCAACCCTCCTCCTCTCACACTCGACGATCCTGTTGATCCTCCAACATTCGACGAAGAAGATCCTATCGAGCTTGGCGACGGTGAGTGTATCCTCTGATACCACCCCAATCTCAATGATTACCTGACTTGCAAGGAGCCGCCTATGAAGGGCGGCTTTTCTTATTTCGACCCCAAATAATTCCAAGTTGTGCTCCCAATGTCTGACAGAGACTTAGAACTCACCAACCTGAAACGTAAGCTAGCGGCCCATCCCGACGACCTGCAAGTACGGGCGCGGCTCTATCATTTGATCATTAGGTTGGGCTTGGGAACTGAGCGAGGATTGAAACTCGCCGCCGCCTATGGTGATCCTGCAGCGAAGAGCCTGGTCCCATATCCCCTGACCGATCTTGGCCCACCAAAGGATGAGGACCTTCGAGAGATAGGCTGCTTTCCACTTCAGGAGTTAAGCTTTAAGAATTGTGCTGGCTTGGAAGACTCGAGCTTCAAGCATTTTCGAGGAATGGAACTTCGCTCCCTCACCCTAGCGGGGAGCACCGGCAGAATAGGAGTTGGCTTGGGCGAGCTTCACGAAATGCCTCTGGAAAAGCTTGATTTGAATGGCTCAAGAGATCTCGGAGATGAGGTTTTTGAGTCTCTTAGCGCGTTGCCACTAAAGTTCTTATCCCTTGCCTGTTGTATATTGAAAAGCAATGAGTCTCTTAAGTGGCTTGCCAATATGACCTTGGAGCATCTGAACTTAGAGTGCCTTGAAAATCTCAGGGACGATGACCTACAACACATCGCAAAGCTTCCCCTGAAAACTCTCCTCATTGAAGACGCGCCTCATCTGACCGATGTTGCCTTTGAGTATTTAGAGAAGATGCCTCTCGAAGTGTTGAAGGTCGAAGTTTGCGAAGGCATCACCGACAAAGGCATTCGACGCTTACCAGGAACTTTCATCCGCTCACTCAATCTCAATGACAGCTCTCTCCACTTCGAAAATGATAGCTTCCATTTCTCCGACAAAACGATTGAGCACATCGCCAGCTTCCCCCTAGAGACTTTGGACATCGGCTTTCTCACATTCAAATCTCCAACAGCTCTTCACTGTCTCAAGCAACCAAGCCTCAAGACGTTAATAATGCGCTCTATCGATAGCTCCGGCTCCATGGATCTGAGCTTCCTGGGAGATCTAACAATTGAATCACTCGATTTGAGCTTCAATAGAGAGTTGGAAGATGGCGACTTGGAGTCGCTACAAGACTTAGCTTTGAGAGAACTCACCCTCAGGGTTGCTGAGAACCTCACCGACAAGGCCCTTCGCTGGCTTAAACATCTCCCCCTAGAATTCCTTGATCTGGATAGTTGTAGCGGCCTTACAAACGCTGGCCTAGCCCATCTAAAAGATCTTCCTCTCGCTCATTTGCGAATGAGTCACAACAGGAAGTTCTCAGACAAAGGACTTAAGCATCTCCGCAACTTACCCCTGGAATCTCTTCACATCTATCATTGCGGAAAGATAACGGCGAAGGGTCTTAGTAGCCTTCCAAAGCAAACACTCAAAACTCTCAAGTTCAATGTCAGTCGAGAGACCCCTGCAGCTGACTGGCAAGCCCTTAAAAACCTTGAGCTAGAAACTCTCAAGATTGGCTATCCAGACGACATGCCCCAATCCATGGCCCAACGCCTGGATAGAGATTTCCCGGGCTGGGAACACTAGGATTTATGGTTCGCCCGGGATTTATTGTTTGTCTGGGAATCAAACCGACAGGTATCTGAAAGCCTCAAAACAACAAGATGGTTCCAAAAAGACCCTCAAGAGAGCGATAACGCCCACCAAAGCAAAGCAAATTAATGAAAGATGTTATTCGTTCGTTTTGGCACGGTAGTCGCTTATAAGAAAGGCATACTTGTCAGGAACACTTAAAC
>JARGOJ010000805.1:601-4504 GCA_029210225.1 Planctomycetota bacterium | reverse complement strand
CGTCTTCAAAGTCTTCAGGGGCGAGTGTGGGGTGGTGACCGCCGACGATGGTAAAGACGTCGGGGCCGAGGGTGCTCCGAGCGACGTTGAGCAGGGCTTTCGCCTGGTAGCAGTCGGTTGTCATCGACGTGGTGCCGACGAAATCTGGCTCGAACTCGCAAAGAACTTCGTTGTAGACGAGATCAGCTTCGAGTCGCATATCAAGGATACGGACGTCGTGTTCGGGGAGCATAGAGGCCAATGAAGTTAGAGCCACGGGTTCGGACATCCAAACAACATTCTCGAGTCCAAGTCGTCCAGGTTCAAAGGGCGAAGGCTGAACCAGAAGAATCTTCATAGCAATCTCGCGATTTCAATTAAGTTTTGCAGAGGGAGTGACGAAAAAAACAAGTTGTGCTGCGTCCCCTCGAAAAGTACCAGCAGCGATCCGTGTTGCGCACAACTTACCTCTGTTCGGATACAACTGTCAATGGAACTTCGTTAAGTACAGACCGATTTGAACTGGATAGCGCGCTTTTTGGAAGCTCGATGTATTTTGCTGATTGTCATTTTGCACTCACTGCTAAGCCCCATGTTTCTGCCATTGGGCAGAACTTACTGATAAAACTCGTTGGAATCTCATGACGAAGTTCGATACATCTCTTACCATCTCCATTCAGATGGGAGCCTTGCGTTGTCAGGGTCGGCGATGAGAGGCTCGGAACTGTGCCGATTTTGTAAGTTTGCAATGTTGGGCGTGTGGGAAACGATTCTTGCGCTTTTTTTCCAGATGTTCATTCTTCTTGATTCGACGCATATTCATGAAAATCAGGGGATCGAGTGTGAGGACCACCTTAGGGTTCGAACTTGTTTGTAAGTTACATTGTTGTGAGCAGGGGGTGACCCCATGTATGCTTGTTGGACAGAGATTTGAAATGCTTTCAGTTCTCAACATGTCGTTTTCAATAGTTGGGGGTCCATTACCTTGCCCTCGTTAAGAGACCAACTCTGCGCTCGCGTCGCATGCGAATTGAAGTACCTTACGCATGCTGTGATTGGCCAGACCTTCAGTGCGATAGGTCAGGAAGGCTTCCTCGCATTTGCACGTCAGCGCAATATGTTGAACGACATTCAGATTGCCGAAATCTCCCGTCAGCGCAACAACATAAGGCTTCGCTGCACAGGTTGCGGGCACGTTTTCGGCGAAGTGGCTCTCCCTCCACAAGGCAGCTTTCAGTGCCCTCGTTGCCGAAACGCCATCAATAATCTATTCCAACTTGCTTGCGCCTGGGAATCTCCCGCTCGTGGCACCGGTCGCTATGGTCAGGAAACTCCTAGTCCACAACCAGGCGCCGTGAAGACTTGGATGAATCGCCCCGCTCCTTTTGTCTCCTATCAAACCGGCCAATCCGTTCAAAGCGTGCCCAGCGCTCGTCCTCCCTCTGGAGGATACATGGCCGCTCCGAATCAGCAAAAACCTGCCTCAGGGCCATACTCCGCCCCCAATCAATATCCCAATCGAAACGGCCCGTCCACCGGGCGCCATGGGGCCATGAACCCCGCCCCTGGCTCTGATCGTTACAACGTCATGAACCACGGCGGCCAAGCTCGCCCAGGAACCGGGCGCTACGGGTCTCTTCCCAATAACCAAGGTGGATTCAACGGACAGCCGCAAGGCCAACCGAGCAGCGGCCGCCACGCCGTGCCCTATGGCTCAGGTCGTCAGAAAAAACAACCCACACCCGCTCCTCAAAAAGTCGCCGGCAAGAAGGGATATCAGTCCCTTATTAATACAACCCTCGGCGGTTTCACTCTTGAAAAGTTCCTCGGAAAAGGCGCCCACGGTTGGGTTTTCCAAGCGAAGCACCCAAAGGCCGCCTTCCCCCTGGCGGTCAAAGTGGTTCCTCAAGCCGTGGCGCAACAAAACCCTGTCATCCTTAAGCGTCTTGAGAGAGAAGCGACCATCCTCCGGGGAAGCCAACATCCAAACTTGGTGAGAACCTTTGGCCACGGGAAAGAATCGGGCTACTGCTTCATGGCCATGGAGTTCATTCAGGGCGGAACCTTGGGTGACGTGATGGCCGAGTGGGGCGAGACCCCCGACATTGACCACGGCCTAAGAATCTTCGAGCAAGTTCTTAAAGGGCTTGGGGCAGCTCACGCCAACGGCGTTGTGCACCGCGACCTCAAACCCGACAACATCATGATCACGAAGGAAAACGTGGTCAAAATTATGGACTTTGGCCTCGCCCGTGAAGACGACTATGACAAGCAAGGTCAAGAAGGCTTGACCATCGACGGTGAGATCCTCGGAACCCCCCATTACCTCTCGCCTGAACAAGCAGAAGCCGAAGAAATTGACCATCGCGCCGACATTTACACCGCGGGAGCGACCTTCTATCACGTCTTCTGCGGAGTCGTCCCCTTCGACGATAAGAAGCTGGTTAAAATTATCCGCGCTCACCTCAACAAAGCTCCAAAACCCCCAAGAGAGCACAACAGTAAGATTCCTCCAGTTCTCGAATCCGTTCTTCTTAAGATGCTCGAGAAGAAGCCCGAGAAGCGATATCAAAAGTGTGAAGAGATCGTCCAAGCGCTTTCTCCACTCAATATATCTGGCGCCGCGGCCCCAGCGACCCCTGTCCTGCCAACCGCCGACGAAGGTCTGAAATTTCCGGAACCTGCATTCCTCATCCTCATTAAGGAAGGTATGAACGAAGGCTGGTTGAGTGAAGAGCGTGTTCTCAAAGCGCTCAGCGTCAGCGATAAAATTGTCCGATCCAACGCTCTCCTAAAGAATAGTGGATATGTTCCTGTCGACATGGAGCGGCGAATCTCCTCCGCGAAACAGGGGCAACAACAAGAACTCAACCAACTCCAGGCGCGCATCACCGTTGAAAACGGACTGCTCAGCGCTGATGTTGTTCGCCAAGAACTCCAAAATGCCCAAGACACAACTCTCGCGAAGCGCTTGGTCAGCACCGGGCGCCTCAAGCAAGACGTCGGCACCAAGTTGGAAGACGCCGCCAAGGATTACCACAGCCTCATCGAAGACATGATCCTCGGCAAAATGTCTGTTCGTAAAGCCATGATTTCCCAAGATCAATACAACGAATTGATCCGCACTCGTGGCCTCGATCAACGCCTTGAGGATAGCCTGAAAAAACTCAACGTCGATCTCGAAGCGCTCGAAGGCACAAAGCGCGACACCATTCGCTATATGCTCAAAAAGCCGCTTCCACAACTTCGTATCCCTCGCCTACAAGCGTGAGAATCCAGCGTCCATTCCAACCCTCTCACCTTCAAGACAACGGTTAAATCAGAACCGTCAGTACGCGAGAACTTGTCCAGTGTCACGTTCAAATGGGTTAAAGTAGCGGTATCTCGACGGGCCCTTCGGGGAAAGATGGGGACTTAGTTAAAACGATGTCGGACAAGGAATGTATATGCGGTTGCAACATGGAAATCACCGCGGTCGATGTCGGCTATCGATTTCTTTGCCCGACCTGTCAAGCTCAAGAATTTGATCGCGAAAACTTCGAATTATCGAAGCAGTTGATCGGGAACCTCGACCCCATCGAATTCCTCGCTCGCAAGCGCCGTATCCGCTCAGAAGAAACCATTCCTCTCCCCAACGACACCGAACTCTCTCCCTCCGAGGCCAGAACAACCAGCCTAAGACGGCCTGAGCCGCGTAAGGGGAGCACCGAGCGGCGCATTTTTGAAGACGTCGCTGACCTGAGCGACTCATCCAAAATCGGCTTGGGCATCCTCACCGAGAACGTCCTTGTCGGAAAATACGAAGTCCGCTCTATGCTCGGCCAAGGCGGCATGGGCATCGTTTATGAGAGCTTCGACACCGACCTCGACCGCGCCGTGGCCCTGAAAGTTCTCAACCGTGACTTGTGCCGGAATCCTCGATTT
>JARGOJ010000805.1:0-591 GCA_029210225.1 Planctomycetota bacterium | reverse complement strand
GAGAAGCCAAGGCCGCAGCTCGGCTCTCTCACCCAAACATTACTCACGTCTACTCCATCGGCGAAGAAGCTGGAAATCACTATTTCGCTATGGAGTATGTTGATGGCCAAAACATCGACGAGGTCCTCAAAGAGACGGGCGCGCTTCCTCCTGTAAGGGCCTTGGACATCATTCGTCAGACGGCGGTTGGCCTAAGAGTGGCCCTACAGAGTCAAATTATCCATCGCGACATCAAACCTTCCAATCTCCTTCTCACAAACGAAGGTCTGGTCAAAATTACCGATTTTGGATTGGCTAAGGCCGTCATGGGATCAGCGGTCGAATTAACCACGACCGGCGTTGTTATGGGCACTCCGGTCTATATGTCCCCGGAACAAAGCAAGGGTGTCGATGTCGACCATCGCTCAGACATCTATTCCCTCGGCGCGACCTTCTATCACCTCGTCATTGGTCGAGCGCCTTTTCAAGCCGATTCCCCCATCGCCACGATCCTCAAACACATCAATGAGGACGTTCGATTCCCAGACGGCTGCGATGTTCCGAGCCCCATTCGCCAAGTGATTCAGCATATGTTGGGCAAGGATCCCGCCG
>JARGOJ010000804.1 GCA_029210225.1 Planctomycetota bacterium | reverse complement strand
CAAGATGCTTTTGGACAGACGCTTGCGCAAACAAAATATTATGGAACTATGTTCGATTCTCAGTCTCAACCCATTGTGCTGTATTAGAAAACACATGGAGCGTCTCACTTTTGGGCGTTCAATGCGGGATCTGGGTTCAGGAAGAGATTTTGGAAGCCTCTCTTGGGGTTCTCTGCATCGTTTAGGAAAGACGAGGAAGTAATGATGGCGACTCAAAAGATCTGGGTAGGAATAGTCGGTTTGGCCTTGCTAATGACTGGCCCGGCGTCAATCGGGGACGCTCATGCCGCGGATGAGAATGAGGCCGAAGTCCTAAAAGAGCTGAAGGAGATTCGAGAGAGCGTTGACAAGGATGTGAAGGCGATCAAAAAGGAGGAGAAGAAGGCTCAGAGTCGCTTGAAGAAGATGGCGAAGCTCATGCAGGGCGTGCTCAAAAAATGTGCAGTGATGGAAGCAGAAATTAAGCGCACTCAGAAGCGTCTGGAAGATGCTGAGAAGTTACCGGCTGGTGATGCGGAGAGTCAAGCTCAACGTGACTCGGCGATTAAGACTCACGAGAAACGAAAAAAGCTCCAGGTTGATCAGCTGACGAAGATGACGGAGCGAGGCACTAAAATTGAGGAAGAGCTGACGAAGGTCCATTTGGTCGTTTTAGCGAGCCTTGAAAAGCGTCGTGAGGGTGCCAAGTCAATTGTTGGAGGAGAGCTCCGGCTAGCGCGTCTTGGACGCAAACCCTTGCTCCAACTCGCAGGAAGCTTTGGACCACGCCTTGATAAACGTCAGGGACAGGCTCTCGCCGAGCCTATGAAGAATAAGGGTCAGCGCCTCACCAAGAAGATCACTGTCCATGTGCTCGAAGAAGGGAAAGAGTGGTATCTCTTTGATGAAACTCGTCGTCTGGGTTTCGGTCTTGTGCTGAACGGCGATTCTATTGACGTTTATGGGAAGGCGGCGAAAGAGGAGCGCTCAAAAGAAGTGAAGGCAGAAGAGCGAAAGCTGGCTTCGAGCCGGAAGACTGTGATGGGAGACTTGGCAAAGTCGGAGAAGGCTGTGAAGGCCGTCGAGGCACTCTTGAAGGCTTTTGAAGAGACGGTGAGTCGCAACGCGAATCGTTGATAACGGCTGAATCAAACTGTAGATAAGCTAATATTTGACTTAAGGAAGAGGGTGTGATTGTTCGCAGCCCTCTTTTTTGCTTTCGACCTCAGCAGATTTTCCGCTGAAAAGGGTGTCCAGAGTATCTGGATCGGGGAATCGTCTCACTTGAGTAAAACAATGACGGAATGAAACGAAAATGTCGTATTTTCCCAAAAACGGGATCCGTGGCTTTTCATTTCTGTTTCGCAGTGCGTCATAAATCTATCCTAGCCCCTTAAAAAACTTACTTCTTGACAAGAAGCACCACGTGGCACTCGAATTGCATAAGGAAAGGAGACTTTGACCAACCCCGCGCTGAATGACAATTCCGCCATTAACAAAGGACGCTGCGAGAATGCGACAAATGAAATCCTACCTGGCCGCGATTTCTCTCTTTCTCCTCGTCCTCGGAATCACCCTAGGCATCCTATATAAGAATCAAAAGGCCGATCATGGCCCCCACGGTGCGGCCGTTGCGGACAAAGGCATAGACCCACACTCTTCACCGGATGACTCGAAGCCTTCAGGCTCCAAGAAGACCGCAGCCAAGGGTCAAGAGATCAACAACACAAGCGCTGCGAATTCAAAAGACACGAAGACCCCCGGTATCAAAAACCCTGGTCCCGCAAAGACCCTCACAGACGAAGAAATCAAAGCCAAGATTCGTGCTGGAGAGCCTGGTTACGAGGTCTTCGCCTCCCGCCTGACTAAGAAAACACTTCCTCTCAAGCCAACATGGAGCAAGGGCGACGACTGGATCGTCGAAACCTACTATCGCCAAATGCAAGCCCCCGGCGATGTCTGGACTGGACCCGCCAAGTGGCGCTTCCGCGTCGCCAACGAAGTCAGCTACAAAGGTGAACAGTGCTGGCAGTTTGTCGTGAGCCGCGTTGACGATCCTAAGTTTCCTCCCTCTACGGTCTATATCACCCGGGATAGTCACCAGCTCGCCGGCCTTGAGTCCTCAATGATGCAAAAGGGTGAGCGTCGCAAGATCAGCTATTCTCCTGGGAAAGATGAGCGCTCCAAAGTGGTCGAGGCCCGCATGTCCATTATTCCTTTTGATCTCCCCGGTTTTGGGGCCACAGCCACCGTCGTTCCCGCGGGCCTGAACACGACTCCCGCCTTTCTCCGCCGCAAAGACAAAATGCCCAAAGACTCAGAGATCCTCGGCCACGGGGATGAGTCCTTCAAAATCCGCTTCTCCCAACCGTCAGATAAGACCAGGGTTCGCCAACGCTGGGCGTCCACAGATCTCCGCTGGCCCGTCGAATCAAGGACTGAAACCACCTGGTCCTTTCGCCGTAAGAAACGCTAAATCACGGTCTGAGAAGACCTAAAAAACACGTACGTCTGTTTGTAAGTTTGAACGTGAAAATGAAATGTTAGAGGTTGTCACTATGATTCAAAGAAACGCGAGACGAGCCTTGGGCGCGATCAGCCTGGGGGCCGTACTTACGCTCTCTCAAATGGCTGTCGCCGGAACTATTGACAGCGATCAAGTGGTCATTACCGAGGCCGAAACCCGTGATGGCCGCGCCACCGCCATTCCCTGGTCGGGCATCTGGTGGGCTTTCAGCGACCTTGAGCTGGCCACCGGTTGGAACGGCACAGGCGCAGACTTTGAACACATTGACGGCCAAGGTTGGCAACGAAAGAACCCAACCAAAAACGTCAACGACGTCTCTCCTCTCCTCAAATACGACGCCTTCGTCGAAGCTCGCACCGGAACGAATCCCAAAGCGGCCTTGATGGAGTGTGAAGGCGATGAGAGCCATGATTTCGGTCACAGTATTTATGGAGAGAAGAAAGCCGAATACGATCGCGATGGCGTCTCTTACAGCTGGTGGGGCCACTGCAATGGTTGGTGCGCCGCTGCGCTTATGGAGAAGGAGCCAATTGCTCCCGTGGTCGCCGAAGGCATTCGCTTCGATGTGGCCGACCTAAAAGGCCTGCTCTCCGAGACTTTTTGGGGCGTTGAAAGTGACTTCACCGGTCGCCGCTATAACAAGCCTCGCGCCCTCTACAGTGACAACCGCCAAGCCGGTAAAGACCTCCTCGCCGCCCTCGAAAACGGCTCTCCAGATCCTGTCGCCGACTATATCGAGTGGTATGAAAAAGTTTACCAGCAGACAATGAGCCAAAGCGCTAAAGACAACGCGAAGGCCGAAGACTTCCGGGATGAACTTGAAGGATTTGAAGATTGGTTTATCGATCGCTACGACGACGCCTTCAGCGACATGGAGCCTCATGTCCTCCACGGACTTCTAGAGACAGTGATTGGTCGCAAGAAGCTCGCCTTTGTCATGGACGTGACCGCTAACGAAGAGGTTTGGAATCACCCTGCTTTTGCCTATACAAGTGATATCACTCACAAGAGAGACTTCGCTGAGAACGGCAAGAACTTCAAAGAGTGGGACGTCGAAACAAAAGTCTGGTATGCCACGGACGGCGTCTCTCATTCAATTCTCGGAATCAAAGACTTCTATAAGACTTACAACTACACAATGGTCACAGACGAGAACGACAAAGTGATTCGTAGCGCATGGGTCGGCAACAGCATTGACAATCACCCCGACTTCGCCTGGCTCCCAACAAACAATCCCGCTGGATCTGCCGGGGAGAATCCAAACGTCCGCTACGACGAGATTAAGCGTATTCTCCCTAAGATCCACCGCGCCACTGAAGATCGCGCTCTCGACATTGCCGCAAACGGTGTCACGGCTTCTTCACAACGGGACGAAGACAAGACAACAACTTGGGCCAATCCCATTGCAAGCGGCCGATCCGTCGCTCTTAGCGCGGCGGTTTCTACTCAAGAAAACATTAGCAAGGTTCGTTACTTCGAGCAGAAAGTTGACTCTTACTCGACTTACGCTATTGTCGAGAATGAGCCATTGATTGCCCTCGGAGAGAGCAGCACCGGTCCTGATTTCACTGTCAGCGCTGACTTCACCAGCAACGGTCGCAAAATGGTTGTCGCCTTCGCCTACGATTCAGCCAACCGCCTCATTGCTTACGACGAAATCTCTCTTCAAGTATCGAATTCGGGGAGCGGAGGCAATAACAACAGCAGCGACGACAACTTCGAGCCGAACAATAGTCAATCCGCCGCCGCGACTGTGAGCGCTGGAAACTATCCAAATCTTAACTGTAATGACAATGATTGGTTCAAGGTCACATTGCCAAACGCCGGCGACTTGAAGATTGACGTTGAATTCACTCACTCAGACGGTGACTTGGATATCACAGTCCACAGTTCTTCCGCTCAACTTGGCAAGAGTGATTCTACTGCGAACCGCGAGTCTGTTGACTTGACAAACCTCGCAGCAGGAACTTACTTCGTCCGTATCTACGGATACAACGGCGC
>JARGOJ010000803.1 GCA_029210225.1 Planctomycetota bacterium | reverse complement strand
GGAGGCGGACCGACAGACCGACTTAGATGCGACTCTCAAGAATTGGACTGAGTCCTTAGGCCAGTGTTTCTTCAACGCCCAAATCACCTTGAGGCTCTCGCGATTGGCTGAGCCTGAAGCAGGCCGGCGAGAGCAGGCGGCGCAGTGTTTTCATGAAATCACTGGAGCCTTCATGGCCGCCCTAAACTGGGCCCACGGACTTGAGCAAGACCTCTTCCTTTATAATTTGGGGGCCAGGGAACAGAGTGACCTCGCGATAAAAACAGAGTTGTTTCAATCATTAGCCGATGACTTAAGAACAAAGACTGAAAAATTATGCCATGAGATCGGTCAGACCGTTTCGGAGCAGTGGCGAGTCAACGAAATGATCTACGGCCATCCTCGCGGGCAACAATTAGTTGAGACAATGGAATTGAAATGCAAGGGTTGCTACGTCGCGGAGACTGAGAGTCTTCGGAGCGCGTCGATGGTCCATGACTTCCAAGTAGAAACCCTCTTGACAGCGCTGACGGAGCCTCAGTGACCTTCCTACTTCTGCTTGTCCTACTTTTGCTCTCGGCCTTCTTCTCCGGCTCGGAAACGGCCTTTTTCTCCTTGGACCGCATGGATCGCATTCGACTCCGAGAAAAGCAAAATCGTGGAGCAAAGACAGTTCTGCGACTCCTAGAGCATCCTCGCGATTTACTCGTCGCTATTTTGTTCGGCAATGTGCTCGTCAACATCCTGTATTTCAGTGTCGCCAACTCCATAGCAATCCAGGCGCGGGGTTACAACAGGCTCTTGGAGCCCGTCGCCCATGCTGGGGCGTTGATCACAATTATCGTTGCCGGGGAGGTTATCCCCAAGACCCTGACTATTGGCGCCCCCGCCTTTATCGCCCGTGCGGTCTCGCCTTTCCTCGCGCTTTGGCAGCGGCTGTCTCGCTTCTTAACAGAGCCCCTGAGTTACGTCACCGGCAAGAGCCTCAGCCTCGTCGACCGTCGCTGGCCTCCTCCCGGCGCCCTCACAGACATGGAGCTTGCCCAGCTCGTGGCTTTACAGAGCAAGGAAGGCATCCTCGCGGCATCAGTGAGCGATCTCTTAGAGGACGTTCTGCTCCTCTCCCGAGTCCGAGTGAAAGAGATAATGACGCCGCGAGTGGACATTTTCAGCTTTGATTTAACGGAGGGGCGGGAGGCTTTTTTAAATTTCGTGGCGACGATCCGACGCTCGAAAATACTTGTCCACAATGGAACGGACCTCGATGGCATTCACGGCGTCCTCAATGTCAAAAAGGTCATTCAATCACCGAAAAAAAGCCTCAATGAGTGCGTCGAGAAGGCGTGGTTTATACCGGTCACGAAGAGCGTCGAGAGCTTGCTCCAGGAAATGCTGATAAAAGATGCATCATTGGCTGTAGTCGTTGATGAATATGGCGGGACTGCTGGTTTAGTCACTATGGAAGATGTGATTGAGGAAGTGGTCGGAGACATCTCTAAGCAGACGAATGTTCCTCCTATTCAAGCCTCCGGTCCTAATTGTTACTCCGTGGCGGGCTCCATGACCGTGCGAGACGTCAATGACGTGCTCAATTTGAAGATCGAAGAGACTTCCACAACGGTCGCGGGCTTTGTAGCGAGGAGCCTCGGGCGGATTCCTGTGGTTGGAGATCAAGTGCCTTTGCGCCTTGGGCATTTAAGGGTCACGAAGGTCGAGAAACTCCGAACAACTCAAGTTCTCATTGAAGTGCAGAGAGCGAGTAGCGGGGAGTTTCCGGTTCCATGACGATCTATTTGATTCCCATACTGCTCTTTGTTCTCGGCTATGCCTTGTCATTCTTCTTCTCAGGCTTTGAGACTGGGGGCTATAGCTTAAGCTCGATTCGCTTTGAGTTGCGTAAGGCCGACAATTATCGCGGCGCCCATTTATTGGCTGAAGATTTGTCCGATATGAACGGGGTGATCGCGACGACATTGGTGGGGACAAACCTGGGCAATTACATGCTGACGGCTGCTGTGGTTGGCTTGCTCCAGGCGCTGGACCCTAAGACTATTGAGATTGTCAGCACGGTCTTATTGACACCTTTTGTCTTCGTTTTCGCTGAGGTTTTGCCAAAGGCGCTGTTTCGCCGTCACGCTGATGAGATTATGTATCGTGCGGCCCGGCTCTTTCGTTTGAGCCGTGGTTTTTTCTTCCCTGTGACTTACCTGTTGAGCTTCGTGCCGGTCTTCTTAAAGATCATCGGCCTGAATCGGCAGGACGGCAACACCTTCAACCCAAGCACGCTTGAGCGCTTCTCGATTGAGTTGGCGAGGGGAACTGAGGAAGGAGTTCTCAGTGCGAATCAGGCGACTATGGCGCGACGGATCATGAGTCTGGGGAGCAGGACGGTCAAGCACGCTATGGTCCCTATCCTTCAGGTTGTGAAGTGGGATCAGAAGATTGCTTTGAAGCAGGCCAAAAAGAGAATGGCTCAGATTCCCTATTCCCGTGTCCCTATCTACGATGGAACTCCAAGCAACTTTGTTGGAACGGTTTGGATTTACGACGTCTTTTTTGGGGACAAGAGAGAGCTCAGGGAATACACCCAAGCGACCCCAAGACTCCGAGACAACACGTCGATTGACGTGGCGTTATTGCAGCTGAGAAACAAGCATGAGCCTATGGCCTTTGTCGTCGATGAGAAAGACAAAGTGATTGGGATTGTCACTTTGAAGGACCTGGTCACAGAGATCGTGACCGACCTTCACGACCTATAGAGAGCAGGAATCAATGTCCGAGGAAATCTTGGCGTTAAAGACCCAGATCGCTTACCTGGAATCGGATGTCGAGCGATTGACCGGGGAGGCTCGGGAGCGAGACAAGGTGATCAATGAGCTTTATGAAAAGGTTGCCAACATGGAGACGTCCGTGATGCAGCTCGTGTCCACCAACCTGTCCTTCGGCCATGAGCGCCCGCCACACTCCATCGGTGACCTCGATGACAGGCTTGTCGATGTGACACGTATGGAAGAGAAGACGGACCTGACTCTAGACCCCCGCGTTGGGGATGAGTTAAAATAGCCGTCTCGTTATCGAGAAGCCCTTATAGCTCAATGGTTAGAGCTGCGAACTCATAATTCGTAGGTTCCTGGTTCGAGTCCAGGTAGGGGCATAAAGAAAACCAACAAATACAAGGCTTACAGGCAAGTGACTGAAAACAGCACTTGCCTTTTTTTTGCCTTTTTGGGACATCTAAACAACATAGAGGGTAGACCGAAGGGTAGACCGAGCCCAAATATCAAAGTCTTGTTTTATAAGGTTTTGCGCTCGCTCACCCTGGAACCAACTAGGAAGAGCCGAAGGGTGGACCGAAATCATGGCCTTCCTCAACAAGCACGGTCAAAAAGGCTGGCAAATCGTCTGGAACGATCGCACCAAGGGTCGCGGGAAAAAAGGACGAAGAACCGTCAATTGCTCCCGTGGCAATCACGAAGAAGCTATCAAGATCGGTCGCCTTAGCGCCGGGCAAAGATCAGCCCTGGCCAACGGCGCGACCAATAGAGACCAGCGTGCGTCCCTTCTCCGCTGCTACACTTTTCTCGAACTATCCAAAGCGCAAGAGGCGGTCACAGCGGGAGGTTACGGTCGTGGCGCTCGCCATTCAACGGGCCTCGTTAGTCTCATTGAGAAATACCTAAAGATGCGCGAGGCACTTGGAGAGCTCCGAGAGAGCGCAGGAGAGCGCAAGGGGAAGAGCCCAAAAACTGTTGAAATTGACCGCGCTGCCATCAAGAAACTGAAGAAATGGCTCAAGGAATCAGGGAATCTTGAGATTGAAGCGGGAGAGCTCAGCAAGTCCCTCTTCGAAGAGTTTCGACTTTGGCTTATGAAGCTTCCCCACGAGCGAGCAAAGAACAGAGTCATTTCGACAGTGAGCGTGAACAAGCATCTTCGATCCATTCGCGGGTGCATCAACTATCTCGCTGACGACCAAGGGAATCGTCCTTATTTCCGGGTTGAAACCAAGGCCCTCTTAAAAGGGTTGAGAACAGAGAAGGAAGAACAGAAGGTTCCGGCCTGTTACAAGCCCAAAGAGTTGAGCGCCTTCCTCAAAGAATTGATCCTTCACGACGCCGGGGGCAAGGTCACAGTCAAGGACAAGAAGAACAACCGCGAGTATTTAATGACGCCGCGAACGACGACAGAGCTCGTCCCTTGGTTCTTGCTGTTCGCCTTAACGGGGTGCCGATTGTCGGATGCGGAAACGCTGAAATGGTCAGCAATTGACTTCGACTCAGGCTCAATTACATGGGCTGCGAACAAGACATACCGCGAGCGCCGCCTGATGCTGAACGACTCAAAGAATACTGTCTGTCCTATCTTGCTGGATTTATTGCGTGAGTGGCGGAAGAAGCGACCGAATGACGTTTATGTTTTGAAGGGGAACTCTAGGAAGAAGACTCCCGTTTTCCCTAAGCTTCCGTGGGAAGGCGTCCGGGCTGTTTTAGACCTGGATATCACACCGAAGAAGCTCCGGAGCAATTGGGTCTCG
>JARGOJ010000802.1 GCA_029210225.1 Planctomycetota bacterium | reverse complement strand
AAAGAGGGTCAGAAAAAATTCCGATCACTTGGAAAACTCTGCCCCTCACTGAAACTTTGGAAGGTCACGCGATCATTGCTGTCTTCCAGAAGCATGTAGCCGATGGGGGCGTCTGGCAAATTCAAGCAGAACATCCCTCGGTACCACCACGGTTCTTCCGAGCCCCGCTGGTATCTCATTTTGCTCGGCGCTCTGAGTAGCAATTGGACCATCTCAGCGATCCTTTCCCGGCGCTCATCATCATTGCAAAGCAGCTTGTTCTCTTCCCAGAGCGCTGCGATTTGCGCCGCTTTCTGATCGGCTTTCGCAGTCGCCTCGGGAATCTCACTGGTCGCGAAGGCGTTCCATAGCATTGGGTAAGGCGTACCCATATGACCGCTCACATAGAAATGACTATTCAAATGGGCTGCAAATCGCTCAAGGAGAAATTCCTTGCCGGGACTCACATGGGTGACACAGATCCTAATTTCATTGGCCTCTGGCAATGACTGTACCTGCTCATACAGCCGTGAATACTGCTCAAGGGTTGACCATACCTTTCCTGAAGCGCCACCTAAGTCTTCGTCAAACAGCCGCTCATCCTTAATGAAGTTTCCGCCAACACCAAAAATGCGAAAACGGCCTCGGCTCAGCGTCGTCGACTCATCAATTAAATGAAGATTCCTAACCGAGTAGTAACCTGTGCGAAAGTGGTCTACAACCTCTCTATCTTCATGATTACCCCAGACCGCATAAACAGGAACAGAGAACTCTTTAATGCGAGCCAAATACTCCGGGAGCTGCGACAACGGGCAACGCTCTTCAATCAGCGAGATTTTGTCTTCACGGGAATACTTGAAAGCCTGCTTGCGCATTTCCTTGGGGAGAGATGAATGCTTGATTCGCAGCGATAGCTCTTTATTGCTGAGCCGATCCACGCTTTCACGATCATAAAAACCAAAGTCTCCGCCATGAATCACGAAGTCAGGTTTCGTCTCATCAATACGCTTTTGGATCCAATCCAACCGGCCGTGAGTATCTGATATTAATAGTATCTTCAAGCGCTTTCCTCAATCTATCAAACGCAATAGCTCTTAAGACCATTCAGCCAGTCGCCAAGTGTCATGCAAGTTATAGATATTCTATCCCAAAGCATCTTCAAGTTTGGGTCGAATAGCTTTTGCCTCAAATGTTCACTCGCCTCAACAGTTCGCACGGATTTTCACCGGCAGATTGATGACTGGTCTAAACCCAGTGTCGTCTCTCTTGAGAGTTCTGGTTAGTGAAGAGTGATATGGCGTCATATCTCGCTGGCTTCGGTAACTTAAGCCTAATCGACGGTGAAAGTCTCCGGAGTCTCCTCCGCCAACTAACTCCCAGACGTTCCCAATTGTATCCACTAATCCGAACGCGTTCCAATTCTGCTTTCCGTCATTGATTGAGGGATCCATAGCCTCCACGGCGTTCTCTCTTGTCCACATGTGCGCAGGATCGGGCCCATCGCCCCAATAGTAGTTCGTTGTTGTCGCGGCCCGACAGGCATACTCCCATTGTACGGGACTTGGAATGTCCATTTTAAAGGTCTCCAACCAAAGCTTGCACTCGTCCCATGACAATCGAGTCTGAGGCATAGAAGAACAGCGAGGCCTCGATGCTCCTGCGTCAAATTGCCGTTCTGTCACGGGCCAACGTGCGACTAGAAAAGGCTGAACTAGAATTCGCCCGCCATTGGCTCTCCCTCCTGGTAAGAGCTGAAATTCCATCCCGGTGTCATGGTGTAGAAATGTAGCGAGACGATAAGTTCTTTCGATCCGAATCTCACTAAGCTGTTCTTTAAAGACGAGCAAACAGGTCCAAGAATCCAGTGCTGAGAAGGCCCATCCACTTCCTAAAAAGCCCAGGACCGTTTGAATCGCTAAATTTCGTAATGCTGGTGTGGCCTGCTCCCAGGAATAGACGTGACGAAGAGGTTTTAACAGGACCTCAGGGCCCTCCACCCGGGCCCTCGCTGTCAGTCGAGAGATCGCCTTCAATCGATCTTCTGGATCGACGTGACAGTCTCTGCTTTTGTTTCGATCTTCATTGCTGTTCATAGGACCGAATAATTTGAACGTTGTTAATTAGCCCGGAGGCCCGCTCCTAAGAAGACGCCTCATTCGCAGGCTGTTGCTCGTCTCCCAGTTTCTCGATAAAGACCTGCATCGTCTCCTGGATATGACTATCCATTGTTTCGACGCTCCATCTTGCGGTGTCAATTGGGTCGAGGACCTCAATGTCAATCTGCGTTGGGTAGATCCGCCCTTTACCCTTTGGCCAAGCTTTATGGGTATTATGCATGACAACAGGGACAAGAGGCAGCTTCGTCGCGATCGCAAGATGGACAAAACCCTTCTTGAACGGCAGTAGACGACCGGTTTTGCTCCGGGTCCCCTCTGGCCAAAGCCAAATACTCAGTTTTTTACGACGCACTAAGTTCGCGACCAATTCCATAGCTGCGATGGCTTTATCTCGCTTGGATCGATCAATGAGCAGATGTCCAGACAACCAATACAATTGACCAAACAGCGGAATCTTTGCGATTTCCTTCTTCGCAATTCCACACCCGCCCATAGGACAAACCCACATGCTCAGAAAAATGTCCAGGGCCGAGGCGTGGTTTGTAATGTAAATCGCTGGTTTACTCTGATTGATTTTTTCACGGTCTTTAAAGACGACTTTGCAACCCAATAGCAAGCGAGCGACATTACTGCCGACAAACTTTCCATAACAATTACAGAGTTTAATTCGGAGTTCACGAAAGGGGAGTAACAGAATCAAAACCGACAGCCACAAGACCGAGGTGACCCCGACAAAAACGAAGGTCAAGAACAAGCGGATCCAGGAACTAATAGGCTGCACAAATCACCGTGATCTTTCGTCTAGACGCCGTGCTCCTTCGAACAGCAAGCTTTGAGTGGTCGCGTTGATCTGATCCTCCCCCTCAACGCCAATCGTCTTGAACACATAGGCTCCTGAAATCCAACGAAGCAGCTCGTAGACCGCTTCTTTACCCTCGCAGGCTCGCTCACCACCAACCTGGGCCGAGACAATACGGCCGTCCCGGACAAGCAGTAAGCCCGACGACTTCTCGCCTTTCAGACTGAGAACCCCTGATTTTCGCTCTAACTCAAACATGGTCAAAATAGTGCTGAAACCCAGGTATTTCAAATCGCCAGTAAAGTCGGGGACGACTTTGTCGTTCTCATGTTTCTTTAGTTTGTCTTGCACGATGGCTTTTAGTTGCTCGGCCTTTTCGAGCACTTTTTGAACGCGCAGAATCAGCTCTTCAGGATAAAAGGGCTTGGGGAGGAAATCGTCGGCGCCGAGGCGAAAACCCCGCACGCGATGCTCCGCTTCGTTTTTAACCGACAACATGATGATCGGTAACAAAGTGAGGGTCTTGTCGGTACGAACCTTCTTCACCAACTCAAAACCATCGGCGACGGGCATCACAATATCCGTGATAATTAGGTCGGGCTTAAGGGCGAGGGCTTTCTCGTAGCCCACTTGACCGTTCTCGGCCATCTCAACTTCGTAACCGCGCCGGACCAAAACTGACCGCACCAACTTACATGTGAGCATCTCGTCATCGACGACGAGGATTTTCTGTTTATCCAACGGATTTCTGCTTCCAGAGGAGGATGGTTTCTCTTGAGTGGGGCTTATCATGACGCCCTAGGTCTCAATTGGCAACGGTCACCACAACAGGATTTTAACAAAGATGAGGATGAGCTCTGAATTTGACGGGAAGACTCTTCAACGACGGAACAACTTTTCGACGTCTTGCCGCGTTCCGCGAAGCTCTCGGTAATCACTGATCATTTTCCAATTCGACACCCCACCCCCCGACCTATTGGAATACAAATGATTCCATGTTTGCACATATATGACTGGCCTCTGGTCCTCTTTATGAAACTCATCGTAGGGCAGTTCGGCGCTAAAATGGGTCACCAAGGTCTCATCGAATCGCTGAACTCCGGCAAAGGTGGTCGGAAAGGAAATGGAGCTCGGAGAAGTCCCTGCTCGGTGACCCTTTGGGAAACAAAGGTGAAAAGACTCAACATCAGCTTCGCGCTTCCAGGCAAAGTTCCAACGATAGGAGTCGTAAAGTACGTCAATGAGCGAGAGAGGGTGATCTTCGTCACTGAAGACCACAGAAACTTCGACGATATCTTGTGAGAGCGCGCCAAAGAAGACAGCGATGATTGGGTTCTCAGCATCCTCAACAGGAACGGCGAAAATCGGCTTTTGCAGGCTCGCGAACTCAGCTAGAGTCGGACTCTTCATCGCGCTAAAATCAGGCAAGGGTCGCTTTTGAAGGGCCAGCCCCAGGCCCAACAAAACTCCTAGGCAAACAAAGACTGCTGCCCAGCGAAGCCACTTAGATTGTGGTTTAGACGAGCCCTTATCCGGTATAGCTGCATCCGCTTGTACAGGTTTCATGAACGACCACTTTGCTAAGTAGAGGGAGTCGCGGCTTTAATCGAGTCCAAATCCA
>JARGOJ010000801.1:293-4523 GCA_029210225.1 Planctomycetota bacterium | reverse complement strand
AGATAAAGAGCTGGAAGCCCGTCTGAGCGCTGAGATCGAGATTTACAAAAAGGGGTCCTCAGCGGCCTGGATGAGTTATGAGCAGCATTTAAAGTCGAAGGGTTCATCTATCGCCCGCCGTAGACAGGATTTGAAGCGCGAAGTCGGCCTGGATAAGGTCCTTGGAGAGCCCAATGAGAAAGACCTTCAGTCATTCTTCAAAGAGAACTACCACGACTACAGCGAACGCAAGGTCGAGCTCTATCACATTCTCTTCAAAGAGAGAGCTAAGGCCCTCAAAGTGCTTGTCTCTCTAGAGCGGGGTGACGACTTCGCCATGCTCGCGAAGCAGCACTCCAAAGAGAAGACAAGCGCCAAGAAAGGTGGACGGGTCGGATGGGTGCATCGAAGAGGAGATGTCCCGAGAGCGCTCTCAAAAGCTGCGTTTGAGTTAGAAGCAAAGAGGGGAAGCTTTGGGGGTCCGGTCAAGACGGTCTATGGCTGGCATCTATTCCGAATCAACAGTGTCCGAGCCGGCAAAAAGATCAGCTTGAAAGATCTGCGCCCTCGCATTCTGTTAGCGCTAAAGAAAACGCGTCGGGTTCAATTCATGATTGCGGAGCGTAAGAAGGCTAAGATCAACGATTAGGAATAGGGCGCTGTAGACAATCTCGTCGGCGTTATAAATAGTTAAGACGTCTTTGGCCGCTTGCTATTGAAGCAATCCCAATTGACTTATCGTATCGCTGAGACACACTTTATCTGTTTAGTTTGCAACGGTTGAAGCCCATTTATGAGTTCACAAATACCCAAAACCATTGGTCCTTATAAGCTTCTCGGGGAGTTGGGGCGAGGGAATATGGGGGTTGTCTACAAAGGGATTCACGAGGATCGCCATGAGTTCGTGGCGGTCAAATTCTTCAAACTCTTGGATGAAAGCGTCCAAGCGAAGTCTCTTCAGCAAAGGTTCTTCCGTGAATCTGAGTCCATGAGACGAGTTCAGCACGAGAACGTGGTTAAGATTTACGATTCGGGCCAGCTCGGATCTTTGAGTTATCTCGTCCTTGAGTACATCGAGGGCATGGATTTGCGGCAGATATTGAAGCGAGAGCAACGCGTCGAAGTCCAAACGGTGAAAGATTGGCTGCGTCAGCTCGCCAGTGGATTGAACGCGATTCACGAGCAGGGTTTCGTTCATCGAGATCTCAAACCCGCCAATATTATGGTCCAAAATGGGCAGGTCAAGATCGCTGATTTTGGGTTGGTCAGGGACAGCCAGGATATGGACTTGACGGCCACCAACACTATGGTCGGCACACCCGCTTATATGTCCCCCGAGCAGATACGCGGTCAAAAAGACATCGATGGTCGCTCGGACCTCTTCTCCCTGGGCATTCTCACTCACGAGTTGTTGAGTGGAAGGAACCCCTTCGAATCTCTCAATATTCCGGACACGGCCCGAGCCGTTTGCAAACGTGAGCCAAAACTCCTCAGCTCCATCGATCCGGCCATTCCTGAGTCAATAACACGGATTGTCGCGAGATGTCTGGAGAAGGACAGGGACAATCGCCCTCGTTCTGCCTCTCAATTGTCGGCTATGCTCAATGAAGAGGAGAGCGTTGCTTCTGGGGTCGTGGCTGGTGAAGTTGAGAGCGAATCGCGATTGAGCTTATTCCTGATCATCGGCCTTGTGCTTGCATTTTGTGTGTCCTTTGGCTGGGGAGTGCTCAATTCAATTGATTCAAGGAGCTTTGAGGAACGAAATAATAGCAACTTGGCCAGCGCACGATCATTGAAAAAGGAAATCGAGGAGAGTAAGAAGAATCTTGAGGAAGGTCGGCAGATTAACTCCCAATTGAAAGTCCAAATTGTTGACCTCGAATTTGCTCGAATCAATGGGCTCATTGAGGAGTGCGAGGACCTGCTAAAAGTGAGTCGGAGTCTTGGAGCGAGGCGGCGACTTGCTAAGAATGCGCTTACGTTATTGAAGGCGCTAGAACGTCGTTTGATGGCCGAAAATAAGAATGTTGGGGGACACGGTCGTGCGTTGGGGAGAACTTACTTCGAGTTGGCCAAGGTTTATCGGACTCCTGAGAAGTGTGAGTTATTCGACGACGAGAGCGCGAGCTATTGTTTCAACAAAGCGCTTCACTGGCTTCTAGTCACTGCGAAGACTGTCGAAACGAAGGCGCTTTGGGCGAAGGCAAAACTGTTCGTAATTTTCGCTCAGGGACTCGACAAAGGGAGCGTTGATTGGCCGATTTCGAGTCTGCCAGGCTTGGTCTCTGCGCTTCCGACAGCCATGTCGTCGTCACTGTTTCGCGAGGATAGATTGAGGGCCCTCTTCTTTGCCAAGAGCATGACAGCGACAAAGCTTCATCGTTTGATCTCTGAGGCCTACAGGGACATTCGTAGGCGTTCGGAATTGACTATGTATGACGTATTCTTTATGGCCTTCGCAGAGAAGAAATACAGCAAGCCGTTCCAAGGTGTAAAAGGACTCGTTTTGGATTGGAGCTTAGATCCGTCCGGAGGCGAATCTCAAGAGTCGGCGTATGCGCGGTGTATGATTCAAGTCATTGCGTCGAGAATGACAACAAACACGGCTTATGATCGCAGTTTGGACAAGCGCTTAACCCATGCCAATCTCGCTGTACGCCTTTACCCTAACAGTCTTCGGAGTCTCATAGCATTTAGCGACACAATATGCCTCCGTGCGTTAGGCGGCCGTCCCTTGAATTCTATGCGAATCGCTCCTTTAACAGGTGTGATTGAGCGCTTTGGGGACATCCTCGATCACGCCCCCCCCGGCTTCATCAAAATGACTGACAAAGATCGTGTCCTATTGACCTTTCGTCCTCTCATGATGCTCTATCAAGTAGGCGAAACCTCTCTCGCTGCCAATTATTGCAATCGCTACCTCGGGCCTTGGAAACGCCATGTCCCCAATCAAATTGTGGATGTCATATATGCCATCAAAGTCCTTTGTGATATCTCGCGGCGGAACACAGGGCTCGCCACGCTAAGCCTGTTTGACAATTCAAAGATATTGAATGAATTGAGAGGCCGGAGTCGCTCGCAGCCTCTCAGCTTCGAGATCCGTTTGCTCTCGTCTATTTCGCGTTACAAACGCAACGAGTTAAGTCCCGAGAAATATCTCGCTGAGATCTATCAAAACTATCTCGACCTACGGCGTTTTCGTCACGTCAACTTGGAGTATTTTGCTCGCCTCAAAATCCTCCACTTCTACAATTACTGGAAGGGCTGTAAAGCCATTTATAAGCCTGAGAACGCAAGGCGCATTGAGGCCCGGAGCGTGCTAGTAACAGGATTGATACAACTGAAAGGCGATTTAACGGAGCCTCTCTCACAATCTCTGGTGGATCGAATAAAATTACAACTAAATAAGAAGAACTGACTCCGACTGCAACAATGCAACTCATAGCATCTCTTTGCAAGCAGCGATCTCGATTGAATTCAGTCTTCTTTCTCCTGCAAACACTCCTTTTCAAAACACAGGAGTTCCTTTGTCAGATCCTCGCTTCCCCGATACTCCCTGGGCAAGATTGTAATGGAGCGTTTCAAGGTTTCGTTACGAATTTGAAATTTGTATTCGCCGATAGCCATGTCGTTGCCAAAGGGCACTGTAACGTCAATCATGAGCTTGCCCAATGAATCCACATTGGGAACGTCCTTCTTGATCGTGGTGACAGCCGTCGGAAACTCCAGGCGTTCTA
Organism: Planctomycetota bacterium; assembly: GCA_029210225.1. Lineage (GTDB taxonomy): Bacteria > Planctomycetota > J058 > J058 > JARGOJ01 > JARGOJ01. The sequence continues at coordinate 807 of JARGOJ010000801.1, read as the reverse complement.
TTCCTTGGTAGATCAACAGACCCTCATTGACTGTTAGGCGGCGATCGACGGATTTAGGCGTTCTCTCAAAACAAACGCCAACTAGGATTATTGCACTGGGAACCACGAAGATGCCTGGGAGCAAAAACGGCGGCGTGTATCCTGTGTAATCCTTCAAACTGTAGATGAATCGATCCACGAAAATTAGGAAGCTCGGGTCATTCCAACGGGCCAAAGCGAACAGAGATCCAAATCCCAATACGCCCCAACAGATACGGAGAACGAGGGGCCGGATATCGGGATCCGCCGGTCTCAAATAAGTTCCCATATCTCTCCCTGATACAAATCAAAGTGGTGAACTGGATAGGCTGCGATATTCTGCCCGACATAAAATATAACCCTGTCACGAAAAGAAGCCACACGAAATTAATCGTATGGCTTCTTTTATCGAGGGTGACGGGACTCGAATCGCAGCGGCGAAGCGCCGCAAGCACCGGATCGACAGATCAACCAATGAAATAACGGACTACAAGCA
>JARGOJ010000801.1:0-282 GCA_029210225.1 Planctomycetota bacterium | reverse complement strand
CTGTCCTCGGAGTAACTCTCGAATCCCACTTTGCCCGTGACCATGCCCACGCCCCCTCTCAGACGCCCAAAATCACTTAATTTCACCTGCTCGCACACTGTTGCAGACAGCAATTAAATTGAATAAAAACGAAGCGCTCATCGCGGGAGTGATGGCCATCTTGAATGGCATTGATGACATCCTTCAAGTTCAGCATGCATTGAGTCTCCTGGAGTTAGCGAAAAAAAAAATCCCACGATAGAGAAACACTGATTGTCGGTGCTCTCGCGGTTCTAGAATTTG
>JARGOJ010000800.1:2172-4523 GCA_029210225.1 Planctomycetota bacterium | reverse complement strand
GATATTCCATTCCTATGTTTGCCTATCAAAAAGATCGGCAACAACTGACGGACTGGTGCGATCGTAAGGGCCCAGAGGGAGTTCAGTCTTTCGTGAAGAACGAAAACAAAAGCTCCCTCGACGGACTTCCAGGATTAAACTCTCTTCAAGATTGACAGAGATCCTTTGTTGGAGCGGCTGTTCGACCGCGAAGTAACTGACCGGGGAGGGCCCCAGTGGCTTTACCATCTTCAAAGACGGTCACTCCATTAATGATGGTCGCCTTATAACCGATCGCTTCTTGAACTAATCGCCGGCCGTTGGCGGGGAGGTCATGAATCATTTTCGGAGCCGGCAGATGAAGATGGTCAAAGTCGATAATATTGATATCCGCTTTGTATCCCTCTGCAATGGTTCCTCGGTCCATGAAGCCATAGAAGCTCGCTGTATCCCAGGTCTGGCGCTTGATGATCCACTCCAAGTCTAATTTTTCGCCGCGAACTCGGTCTCGACCCCAGTGCGTGAGCATGAAGGTGGGAATGCTGGCGTCACAAATTGCGCCACAATGAGCGCCCCCATCTCCAAGGCTGATACGCGCTCGCGGTTCGAGCAGCATTTCGCGAATTTGGTCCATATGGCCGTCGCTGTAATTAAACAGTGGGAAATAGAGCAGCCCGCTCCCGTCCCCCTCAAGCATCAGGTCGTAGATCAACTCTAGGGTTTCACAACCTTTCGCTTTCGCCAAATGGGCGACGCTCTCTTCTGGACAGGGTTCGTAATTCGGGGTCTCGCCGAGGACATACATCTTGTGGAATGATTGAGTCACAAAGGTTTCGAAGGGAGGAAGCTGAGGACATGCTTCCGCCAACATTTGAGCGCGAATCTCTGGGGTTTTCAGTGCCTTGACCTGTTCAGGGAAGGGGCGATCTTTCAGTGCGAGGAAAGTCTCGTGGGCGGCGAAGGGATGGGCTGTGCACTCCCAGCCCATGAGGATTCCAGCTGGACGTCCGGCGACATGAGGATAGATTCGGGCGCCTTCTTTCCACGCTTCATCGGTCATTTTAAGGAGGTCTCGCCAGAGGGTGGGGGCTTGATCAATTTGGACAAGATTGAAGCTGACTTGGACGCCGTATTCCTTGGAGATTTTGACCATCCAGGGGAACTCATCGGCCATGGTGTCGTGATTGGAGGTCATTTGAAGCACTCCTCCGCTTTCACCGAGGGCTTTGGCGATTCCGATTAACTCGTCAACCGCCGCGAAGGTGCCGGGGCATAGTTCGCCATCAATGGATTTGTGGAGAAGGGTTCGTGAGGTTGAGAATCCAAGGGCGCCTTTCTCAACGGCTTCTTTGACGAGGCGCGCCATTTCGGCGATATCCTCCGCTGTAGCGGCTTCGTTCTGTGCGCCGCGTTCTCCCATGACATAGACCCGAAGCGCGCCGTGAGGAATCTGTGTGGCGATGTCCAGGGCTCTTGGGAGTTTTTCCAGGGCGTCGAGATACTCGGGGAAGCTCTCCCAGCTCCATTGAATCCCTTCGCTTAACGCGGCCCCAGGAATATCTTCGACTCCTTCCATGAGTCCGATGAGCCAATCTCTATCTTTGGCCCGGGCGGGAGCAAAGCCTACGCCGCAGTTCCCCATGACCACTGTCGTGACGCCATGCCAGCCTGATGGAGTGAGGTAGGGATCCCAGGTGACTTGGCCGTCGTAGTGAGTGTGAATATCAACGAAGCCTGGAGTGACTATGTGATTCTGAGCGTCAATCTCACGAAGGCCAGGACCAATGTCGGTTCCGATAGCGCTGATTTGATGACCATCGACCGCGATATCGGCGGAGTAGGGACGCTCCCCTCGGCCGTCGTAGATAAGTCCATTGCGAATAACAAGGTCGTGGGTCATGGGTCTCTATCCTTACAAATCAAAAGTCGTCATGGGCTTATTTAACCGATCGGTTAAGAATCTACAAAAGGACGCTAAACCCCGCAAGGATATTTTTAACCAATCGGTTAAAAACTGCCTTCCATTATATCTGCAACTTTAATGAATGTATAATTTTACTGGGATGAAAGAAGGTCAGTGACAATCAATCTTTTTTGAGGGCTTCTTTGGCACGGCTAGATGGACCGTGCGCGCCGGAAACTTGCGGGAAAAGCTCAGGCTACAGCGCTTCTTTCCCTGCTTAAAGTTCATGGTGTTGAGCTGATCGGGGAGCACCTTAAAGAAGACACGGTTCTCGACTTTGACCCCTTCCAACTGACCACTGAGGGACACCTCAAAGTAAATCCAAAGGGCCTTGCGACTTAATTCTTTACCTACAAAGGCTATCTTGGCGGGCTTCTTCTTAGCGCCGATAAACTTCAGAGATGTTCGG
>JARGOJ010000800.1:0-2139 GCA_029210225.1 Planctomycetota bacterium | reverse complement strand
AGCCAGGATGAGCGCATCCACTTTGCCTTCCTTCTCAAGGGAGATTTTACGATTAGTCTGGGCGCTCAAAGCCCGCTCAAGATCTTCGGGCTTGACCCTGATGGCAAGCTCCAAGTTCCCCGTCTTCGTCTCAAGCTCAGCCTCAGCGAGGGTCACATGGAAGGGATGAGCTGCGGCAGACTGCGGTCCCACCAATGCGGCAAGAGAGACGAGGGACAGCACACTGAGGATGCGGAAGGTCTTCATGAGGATGCTCTTTCACTGGAAAAACGGAAAGCTGAAAAGAGACCTGAAAGCCACCGATACTAGGGCCGTCAGATCTCTAAGATTGATCACTCTCGATTAGTGAAGGCGCTTCTTCTTAGCGTCTTTCTTCTTAGCGTCTTTCTTCTTGTCAGCTTTGCCTTTAGCCCTTGCCTTCGCTTCTTCTCGTGCATTACGCATGGGGTTCGTTCCACCGCCCCAGCGACGCCCCTGCTTGAAGAGCTTGAACCTGGAAATGGATGGCTTTGGAGGGAAGAAGTTGTTCGACAAGTCGACGTCCGCGGTCTCAAGGTGGGGATCGAGAGTGATGGACTTCACTTCCTTCTTAGTAAGAAGAAGCTTGGCCGCACTCTCAGAGTTTTGACGCCAAATCTCAGCGGGAATTCGGAACTCCTGGCTTGTTCCGTCCTTAAACTCTGCCCGAAGGACAATCGGCATCACCAAACCACCAATGTTCTTCAAATGAACCACTGTGAAATGACGTTTGATTTTAAAGAGCGCCTTGTCGTCCTTCGTAAGCGAAGCCCAGAAACGCTTGAATGACTTCTTATCGCCATCGGTGACATTCAGCTCATCGTATTTATTATAGAAGTCGTAAAGCTCTGGGTATTTGTCCGCACGACGGGCCAAGTTCTTGTTTCGCTTCTTCGATAATGTTTCCGGACGCTCCGATCTATCTTTCTTCGCTAGTCCTTTACTCTTCTCTGGCTCCGGGGGATCAATGGTGTAAACAGCGACTTTATCAATCGCGATGTCGCAGTGATTCGTTGAATAGAACCATCCCCTCCAGAACCAATCTAGATCGACTCCAGACGCGTCCTCCATGGTGCGGAAGAAGTCAGCAGGCTGAGGACGCTTAAACTTCCAGCGGCGGGCATACTCTTTGAATGCGAAGTCAAACAATTCACGTCCAAGGATACTCTCACGAAGAATGTTCAGGGCCGTCGCCGGCTTCGCGTAGGCGTTGCTTCCAAATCGCAAGATCGACTCGGAGTTCGTCATAATCGGCACCTGCTCCGTGCTCTTCATATATCCCACAATATTCGCCGGTTCTCCTCGACGAGATGGATAGTTCTCTTCCCATTCCTGCTCCGCCAGGTATTGCACGAAGGTATTCAATCCTTCGTCCATCCACGTCCATTGACGTTCGTCGGAATTGACAATCATTGGGAAGTAATTGTGCCCGACCTCATGAATAATCACTGAGATAAGCCCATATTTTGTCCGTGGGGAATAAGTACCGTCTTTCTCTGGGCGAGGGCCGTTGAAGCAAATCATTGGATACTCCATACCGCCGACTGGACCATTGACCGAGATCGCCACAGGATAAGGATAATCAAAGGTATAGCGAGAATAGACATTGATGGTATGAATAATTGAATGCGTTGAATAACGGCTCCAAAGCGGCTCTCCTTCATTGGGATAGTAAGACATACACATCACTGTGCGCTTGCCCCGTTTGATTCCCTGGGCATCCCAGATAAACTTCCGCGAAGACGCAAAGGCAAAGTCCCGCACATTCTTCGCTTTATAGATCCAAGTCTTGGTTTTCTTAGACCGGCTCTTCTCGTTCGCTTTCGCCTCTTTCGGAGTCACAATGAACATCGGCTTCTTCGCCGTGCGGGCCGCCTCATAACGCTTCTTCTGATCCTTCGTCAGAACCTCATTGACATTTTGAAGAACACCGGTCGACGCCACGATGTGATCGCTTGGCGCTGTAATCGCGACCTTGTAGTTGCCAAACTCAAGAGTAAATTCTCCCCGACCCAAAAACTGCTTATGTTGCCATCCGTTCACGTCCGTATACGCCGCCATTCGTGGGAACCAATGGGCGATCTCGTAAATGTAATTCTTATCCTTTTTGAAATACTCCGC
>JARGOJ010000799.1 GCA_029210225.1 Planctomycetota bacterium | reverse complement strand
TAAAGATCCTCTACAAACACCTCGGCCTCCGCGGACTGCTCACCCTACTTCCATACTTCCTCTGGCGCAGCCTCTTCGACGATCCAATCAGAAAACTCCCCCGAAAAAAACTGACGAAAACCGAGCGCTTCTCTCGACACCAATTCCGCCCGGTCCTCATCCTCTACCTGGTCCTCAAAGAACGTCTCCAAATGTCCGAAGACCACAGCCTCGAAATCCTAGGGGATCTCGTGGGACAATCTGGAGCCCGGTTCATTCAATTCAACATGGCGAGCTTTGATCCAAAAGCCTGGTTTAAGCTCGACGACGCTGGCCGCATTGCTAAAGCGGACACAATACTCAATCGCTTCTTCAACATGTCCGCGGCCCGGGTGTCCGTTGATAAAAGCATTCATGCATTCGGCTTCGATGTGACCGCGTGTCACTTCGCCGAAATGGCGCAGGCCCTTGAGTGTCCTGAAATCGCACGGCTGTATTGCGTTGCTGATAGCGTCTATTTTGAGGATCCTCAGTCCCAAATTCGTTTGGACCGTGACAAAACCCTCGCCAGAGGAGATCATTCATGTAACTTTCGTTTCGCCATAAAGGATCAATCTGAGGCTCACTGAAACGACCGAGAAGAGACTGGGTTGAAGGCGGCTCCCAAGGCCCTTGTAGAGTTCAGAGGAGTCGCGCCAAAACACCGAAGAAGACTATGGACAAAGAATTTAGAGATTTCGAACGATCCGCCAATCTAGAGCCCAATGTTCAAAGACAAGCCGAATTAGCCCGACCCCATTGGCGCGCAGGGCGCCTGCTTGAGGCCTACGACGTTTACCAGGCTCAGTCTCTGCTTGAAATGGAACACCCTGGCGCCGTCGCCCTCGCCAAAGAAATGGCCGAGATTCAGAAGCCCTACTTAGAGAAGATGCCAGCAAGCTGGAAGCTCTACCGATGCTTTCCTGACTGGGCACACCTCGCTGAGACCATTAACATTCGAAAATCGGAATTCGATAAGCCCATAGACACCATCTCTATTCTCGTTATGTCTGTGGAAGATCAGCGCGAAAATTTAGCCGCGCTGCCATTTCTAAGAGGATTGAAACTGGTAAGGGATTGGTTCCCTATGGATTGGTCACAATTCCAAGAGAGCAAAGACCTCGAAAACCTCTGGCTCTTCTTTCAGAGCACCCCTGAAGCCCTGGATGGCTTGGAACAAATACAGCGACTGAAACGGGTCAACCTATTCTGCGATCAAGTCAGGCAGGAAAATGTCGAAGCGCTTTGCCAAGTAACCTCCATGGAAGAACTCACTATCTACCAAGAAGGCCGCCCCATTGAACAACTCAAGGGGCTCGCAGCTCTCTCGAACCTGAAGCAATTCGTCCTCGGACTCAATGAATTCAATCCAAAGAGACTGAATCAATTGTTAGACATTGCCTCCCTGACACATCTCATGCTCCCCGATTGCGAATTGAATGAAGACCAAGTCAATCAACTAAAAGCACTCCCAAAGATTGAAGTCATTCAATGGGGCGACAATCAAGTCTGTCATCGACCCACATCGTCTGAAGAGATAGGTTGAGAGCGGCATACCAATTCCAAAGAAGGGCGGACACAGGGTCACGCCCCTACGTGGCCATTTATATAACCCAAAGCCCACAGCAAGGTGAAAAACCATGTAGGGGCAGACCCTGTGTCTGCCCTCGGATTTGGTGTTTGAAGACGTGGAATCAAAACGATGTCCGTAGGTTATTTGGATTGGATGGCCGGTTCAAATTGGCCGTTTTCATTGATTCTGGTCATGCAACAAATCAGAAAAAATGTCAATCGAGAGATGTTGGTTTATCCCGGGCAGACACGGGCCGGGATTTGGTGTTCGTCCATGGTTTGATGCTCGACCACAGGGTCCTAAAATTAGGGCATCCAGACAATGTGTCCGGATGACAGACCCTGTGTCTGCCCTCGGATTTGGTGTTTGCCCACGGTTTAATGTTCGCCTACGATATATCAAATTCAAGGTTTCCAAACGATGTGGGTCGATGACTGACAATCAAGTCTTCCAAAAAAGTGAATCGGACCCAAAGAACAGCGGCTAAAATGGCTTGAACGAACTCCCAATCAAAGGCTGCGATTCATGACTGACCTAGAACTTCCAGAAACCGGACCCATTGAGTTCTCAGACTTCTTAAAGGTCGACATTCGCATAGGGATCATCACCACCGCCAAACTCAACCCCAAAGCTCGCAAGCCCGCCTTCGCCTTGACCATTGATTTCGGCGAACTTGGATCGAAGCATTCCTCGGCCCAGCTCACCGACAACTACAGCGCCGAAGACCTTGTAGGACGCCAGATTATGGCCGTCATGAACTTCCCCCCGAAGCGCGTCGCTGGAGTCAAATCCGAGGTCTTGGTCCTCGCCGCCGTTTGCCCTGAAAATGGCACCACGCTCCTCGCCCCCGACAAAAACGTCGGTCTGGGAGTGAGGATCTTGTGACCCTCCAAGGCGCAAAAGACTAAAATGGGCGCGTTCTCCATTCCACCCTATCCGCCGAGTGAGTATTTGTGAGCGCTCCAGATATCCCTGAGCAAGAAGGCAAGGTCACCGCGGAAGACGGCTGGGTGCTCGGATATCGGGCGTACGTTTCCCCGGACTCCAAAGCCACCCTGCTCTTCTTCCCGGCCATGGGCGCCTCGACTCGCTCCCATATCCCTATGGCTAAATGCTTGGCCGCCAAGGACATCACTGTGATCCTCGCGGATCCCCGAGGCGTTGGTATGAGCTTGCCTCGGCCTTCTAAAACCGTCGACTTCGGCATGCATGACCGTATCGATTACGATTGGCCCGCCTTTGTCGCGAAAGCCAAAGAGCTTGGCGGCGCGGAAAGGCCTCTCTTTATGGGAGGACACAGCCTCGGGGGTCAACTCAGCGCCCTCTACGTCAGTAAGAATCCCGGCGAGGTCACGGGGCTGGTGTCCGCGGCGGCCTGCGCCTTGTCTTACAAGCTCTGGGACTGGCCCGCCCGACCGATCATTTACTTCGTCTATCACTTCTTTGGGCTTCTGGCCCGGGTCTTCGGATATCTCCCTGGACAACACGTCGGCTGGGGCCGTCCTTGCGCCGGGACCCTCACTCGGGAATGGTCGATCTGGGGGCGCCGAGGCGTCTACACCAAACGCGACGGCAGCTCCGCCGAGGATTGGTTCAAAGAATTCAAAGGCGCGGCCTTGTTCCTGTCCTTCACCGATGATGTTCGCTATGCCCCCAAGGTCGCGGTCGATGCCCTCGCTGCTCGTTTTATAGGCGCCAAGGTCACGAGGCTTCATAAGAGCCCTGAAGAGCTCGATGCAAAGGAAGTGGGGCATTTCAAATGGCGATCATGCCCCGCCGTTTGGCAGATTATTGGCGACTGGATCCTTGAACAATGTGAGACACTATCCCCTCAAGAACGCGGCGAAGACGCTGGAAAGGGGATCGGCGATGTCAGTTCTCGCGAATCTCAATGAGCAAGCCCGGGCCAAAGCCATCAAGCTCGAAGACGTCGATTGGGAGCGCCCCATCGATCCGAGCAAGCTCTGGGTTCCCTGGGAGCTTTGTCCCCTCTCTTACACCAAGGTTTACGACCACCTCACTGAAGAAGAGAAGCTCGCCGACAATCACATCTACGCTCTCTCTTTAGCCGAGCAGTTCGTCTTTTTAGAGGATAATATTCTCAATCAGGTCATGCTCTCACTGCGCCAAACACGGTCCTTCAAGAAGCAGTATCTAGGCGACCCCGAGCTATCCGAGGCCATGCAGCATCTCTACGACGAAGAAGTGGTCCACGCCGAAATGTTCTGGCGCCTCTGCGAGAAAGCCGAGCCCGAAACCTATCCCGAACGCTCTTACAAACTCATTCCGATCACCCGCTTCAAGCTCTGGGCTGTCCGGACCATCTTCTCCCATCCCATGCTCTTCCCGTTCTGGACGTGGGTTGGGGCCCTCTTCGAGGAGAAGACCATTTACTTTTCTAGGTTGTATGAGAAGTATCCAGAGAGCGAAATGGACGCGACTTTTTCTCAGGTCCACCGACTTCACATGATCGACGAAGCGAGGCACTTCGCCCTTGAGAGAGAGTTTGTCAAGATGCTTTGGGGGAAGCTCTCCGCCCCGAAGCGCGCCCTGAACCTGTTCTTCTTTAAGAGCTTTTTGAAGAACTTCGTCCACCCGATTCAATCAAGCATGACGCGCTTTGATGCCCTGGTGAAGCGTCACCCCAGGGTCGAGGAATATCGGGCTCTGGCGAATCGCGAAGTGCGAATTTTCCCGGGCAATAAGAAGTGGGTCGAAGCGAGCTTTAGCCCGGCCGTGCTGCCGGGCTGCTTCAAGCTCTTTAAGCAATATGATGATATCTCCAAGGCCATGGCAGAGATCCTGAAATAGCCTTGCGCTATCAGACCCTCACTCAGCGATATCGACGCCGCCGGCCCACTGACAGATTCTAAAGATGACAAAGTCGTTCGCTTTATACGGGCAAACTCCAACTTCGAAGATAACTTGATCGCC
>JARGOJ010000798.1:2319-4526 GCA_029210225.1 Planctomycetota bacterium | reverse complement strand
ATCTCTAGAGTCGTTGTTTGATGTTGGAACAGAAGACGACCTGGAGATTCTTCCTGAAGAAGAGCGGGACTTTCATTCTCAATCGGCGCAGGCTCTAACGAGTGCTGTGGTTGAGCAGGGCGGGCCCGAAAACGAGACAGTAGCAGCGAATCAGACTGAGACGGCGACTCACGGTGAAACAACGGTTCATGCACCCATAAAAAAGGCGCCTGACTTGCAAACACGGATCGCCATAAAGAGTTTTGATAAACGAGACAATGATTTTGATAAAGGACTAACGCTCTTGAATAGTTGGGTTTCCGGACCCACAACAGGAACACCTTTTCAAATTCGCAAAGAAGCAGATTACGCCTACTTAAATGTCACTGGGCTGAGTCAGGAGAAGATTGAGGAGCGCGCTGCGCAAGTCAATAAGTTCTTTGGCTTTTCCAAACTCGTGGGGCATATGGTCTACGAGGGTTTAGTAGGAGAGATATGGCTTTACACTCGCTGATGCGGGGTGTGAGATCATTGATCAAGTTGTCTGAAAATGACAGGTCTATGGTAAAGCTGAGTAAAGACGGAAGAATGGCGAAGAAAACAGAACTGACGCGCGAGCTGATAAAGCAATACATCTGGAAGCGCTATATCGACCTAACGTCGAACTATCCTGATGTAAACGATATCGAAGCAATTGAAGTCTTCGAACGTTACTACGCCAAGCATCCCGTCAATGAAGATGACGAGTGTTTTTACTTCGGAGTGCTTTGCTTCGAAGCGGCTTGGTGCTGCGAGGACAAGCAGAAGCAAGCGAGGCTCATCCTTAAGGCCAAGGAAATTCTTGAGATTTATCGCACGAGTTCTGAAGAGCAAGACTGGGTTGTGGTCGAAGATCGCCTCGAAGAGTGCCGTGATTTCATCGCGGAAAACAACCTCGAAGCGACCGCAAGCGCGATCATCTCCAAGCCTAAAATTGTCGACGGAATGATCCTCGTCGAGGCTGGCAAGTTCCTCTTTGGTGAAGCCAAAGAAGAGAAGTTCCTTGAAGCCTTCTACGTCGATATTCTTCCGGTCTCTAATAAAGACTATCGCAAGTTCATCGAAGAGCAGAACTATCGCAATCCGCGAGTTTGGGACGAGTTCCCTGAGTTCGCGAAAGATGACATGCCTGTCACTGGAATCTCCTGGATGGACGCGTTGCAATACTGCAAGTGGGCCAACAAAGAGCTTCCAACAGAAGAGCAGTGGGAAAAAGCCGCTCGCGGAGTCAAGGGACACACGTACCCTTGGGGCGACGACGCGCCAACCGCCGAGCACGCCAACTTTGCTCACGAAGACAATGGCGCTCCAAGCCTCGCAACACTCACTGGCTACGACGCCAACGAGTCGAGCTTTGGTTGCAAATACACCGTCGGCCATGCCTGGGAGTGGACGAGCACCACTCATCAAGGTGAAGGACGACACCGGGTGATTAAAGGCGGCTGTTGGGCCGACCCAAGCATCCCCCAATTTTTATCAGCACATGCCCGTAACTGGGCGAGCGTGAAAGCGAAATCAGAGCTAATCGGATTCCGTTGCGCCCGTCCTTCCGGAATGATGTAGGACGCTCTTGATCGTAAGATCAGGAGACTTCCTAGGGTTGTTATTTTCATGATTGTCACTGTGGACGGACCGGCGGGAGCCGGAAAGAGTACTGCCGCGAAAGAATTAGCAAAGCGTCTTGGTTTTCGCTACCTCGACACCGGTGCTATGTTTCGCGCCTTCACTGTGCGATCGATAGATCAGAATGTCTCTTTGGAGAACGAAGACAAGCTCGTCGCATGCGTCGAACAAGGTCAACTAGAAATGAGAGAGGATGGTCGCGTCCTCATGGATTCCGTCGATATCACCGAACGAATCCGAGAGCAGGCGGTCACCCCAAAAATTCGCTATCTGGCAAATAATCCGCGAGTTCGCGCTTGCTTGCTAGAACAACAACGTTTGCTTGCTAAGAGCTGGGGCCAAATGGTCTGCGACGGCCGGGACACCGGAACCATCGTCTTCCCAGACGCAAACGTGAAATTCTTCCTCAGTGCCTCGATTGAAGTCCGCGCCCAACGGCGTATGAAAGATCTCGAAGCTCAAGGTGGCGAAATACCTCCTCTAGAAGACCTCAAAACGCAAATTGCCGATCGCGATCACAGCGACCGGACCCGCGACGTCGCTCCTCTCGCTCAAGCCGAAGACGC
>JARGOJ010000798.1:0-2309 GCA_029210225.1 Planctomycetota bacterium | reverse complement strand
CGATTGCTCGGCGCTAAGCCGCGAAGAAACTCTCCAGACCATGATGACTAAGGTCAAGGAACGACAAGCCGCATAAAAGTCACTATTGTTTGTTAAAAGGAACCCTTTTCGTATGTCAACCAAAGAAATTAATCCTAGGATCAAGCGTCACGACCTTAGTCGCGACGAAGTTGAACGCCAGGTAACAATGCTCCTCGGCGAAATGAACGACGAAGCACTCGATGCGCTTTACGAAGCGTCTGTCAAAGGTCTCGCGACTGACGACATCATCGAAGGCACCGTCCTCAATATCGTCGGCGGTGACGTCATTATTGATATTGGCTATAAGAGCGAAGGCATCGTGCCTCTCAGCCAATGGAAAACACCCGATGAAGTCGATGTCGGTGACAAGGTCGAGGTCCTCCTCGAAGCTGTCGAAGACGAGACCGGAATCGTTCTCCTATCGAAACGTAAAGCTGACCGTATCCGCGGTTGGGAACGCGTGATCAAGAATCACGTTAAAGGCGATACCGTTGTCGGTAAAGTCACCCGCAAGATCAAAGGTGGATTGCTCGTCGATATCGGCGTCCCTGTCTTCCTTCCTGCCAGCCAAATCGATATTCGCCGCGTGCCTGATATCTCCGACTGGATCAACCGCGACATCGAGTGCAAGATCATCAAGATTGATGAATCACGCATGAATATCGTTGTCTCTCGCCGTAAGTTGCTCGAAGAGCAGCGCGAAGAGAAGAAGCAAGAATTGCTCTCGACTCTCAACGAAGGCGATATCGTTGAAGGTGTGGTCAAGAACCTCGCCGACTTCGGTGCGTTTATCGATCTCGGTGGAATCGACGGTCTCTGTCACATTACAGATATGAGCTGGGGCCGCATTGGTCACCCAAGTGAAGTCTGTAAGATCAACGACAAGATCACCGTCAAGGTTCTTCGCGTCGATCCCCACGCTGAGCGTATCTCTCTGGGTATCAAGCAGCTCTCCAAGAGCCCTTGGGAAAATATCTCAGACAAGTACCCAGTGGCAGGTCGCTTCAAAGGCAACGTCGTCAACGTCCTCAGCTATGGCGCCTTCGTCAAGCTCGAAGAAGGTGTCGAAGGCCTGGTTCACATTTCAGAAATGTCTTGGACCAAGCGTATCAACCACCCCAGCGAAGTCGTTGCGATTGGTGATGAAGTCGAAGTCGTTGTGCTCGACGTCAACACTCAAAAGCAAGAGATTAGCCTTGGTATGAAGCAAGTCGAGGTCAATCCATGGTCTCTCGTCGAGCAGAAGTATCCACCAGGAACCGTTGTCGAAGGCTCCGTCCGGAACCTCACAAACTACGGCGCCTTTGTCGAAATTGAAGAAGGCATTGACGGCCTCCTTCACGTCTCCGACCTCTCTTGGACCAAGAAGATCGCCCACCCCGGCGAGATCCTCAAGAAAGGCCAGAACGTTCGCGCTGTCGTCCTCACCGTCGACCAAGAGAAGAAGCGTGTGGCCCTCGGTATCAAGCAACTCGACGAAGATCCTTGGGATCGTTTGATTCCAGAGAAGTTCCAAGTCGGTGAAATCGTCACAGGAACCGTGACTAAAATCACCAACTTCGGTGTCTTCGTTCAACTCGAAAACGACCTCGAAGGTCTTCTCCATATCTCTGAGCTTTCAGACAATAAGATCGAGAACCCTGCCGAAGTTGTTGAGCCAAACGATATCGTCGACGTCAAAGTGATCAAGGTTGATATTGAAGATCGCAAGATCGGTCTCTCCCTCAAGAGAGCCATCATGGAAGGCGCCGAGCCACCTCGCAAAGGTGAAGGCACCATCGATCTCTCAACGATCAATCAAGAAGTGACTCCTGAAGACGAGGAAGCCGTTGCTGCGGAAGCCCCTGTCGAAGAAGCAGAAGAAGTGACTCCTAGCGACGCTGAGTGAAAACTCAGCTCCGCTAAGATCAAGTAACAAATAGAAATGAGGCGAGTGATGCAAATCACTCGCCTCTTTCTATGTACTTCGTGTTTTTGATTTTCGCAGTGCTATGAGCTCTGTCTTTTATGAATGGCCATGTAGGGAATCGGGGATAGGGGGCGAAGCCCGCATTGGCGTAAGCCCCTAGTCTCCCGGAATAAATAGCTGCCTGTATTCTCAAGTTTTTCGACCCCCACCAAACGGCTAAGGCCGTTTGACTCCCCCAAAGGGAGAGTAAGTGTTTATAGGGGCTAGAAAGATATGAGTGAGGGGGAGTGAAGCCCGCATTGGCGGAGCACCCTAGTCTCCCCGAATAAATAGTTGCCTATATTAGCGAAGGGAGGAGCGGTGCACGAGCGAAGCGAGT
>JARGOJ010000797.1 GCA_029210225.1 Planctomycetota bacterium | reverse complement strand
CAAGAAGATCGAGACGGAGATCCGGGATACTCATGAGCGTGAGGTCTCGTCGCGATTTATCGGTCAGTTGATCATGCGAGAGCTGCGCTCATTAAACTACATTGCCTATGTTCGTTACGCGTCGGTCTACAAGGACATCCGCGATATCACGGACCTGCTCAAATTCATGAAGCCGCTCATGGACGCTCCTCCAGCCGAGGACAGCAAAGGCGCTGAAAGCGAAGAGTGAGCCTTGGGCCTCTTCGCCGTCTTTCCTCTCTAGCTTTCCCATTCGCTCCTGTCAATTTGGCAGTCTGATTGCCCTGCCAGAGTGGCAATCAGGCGTTGCTCCCTCCTGGCTAGTGTCTGGGAGAGCGCCTAATTCCGCCGCTAAATCGTTCTTGGACTTTAGGCATGACCTTTGCTGAGGTCGCCCCGACGAAAAGAGGGCTTGTTCGTCATGGCCTGGACTTCACGTTCCGTTCTGCATGTTAGGAGGCAAGGAACATGGGTAAGATTATCGGAATTGATCTGGGCACAACGAACTCAGTTGTAGCTGTGATGGAAGGCTCTGAAGCCAAAGTCATTACCAATGCTCAGGGCGGACGCACAACTCCGTCAGTTGTTGCGTTCACAGATAAAGGTGAGCGCCTTATTGGATCTCGGGCAAAGAACCAAGCGGTTGCTAACCCAGAGAATACAATTTATTCAATCAAGCGTTTCATGGGTCGTGTGAACGCTGAGGTCAAAGACGAAAAGGGACTGATTCCCTATAAAATCGTGGGATCAGCCTCCGACCTCGTCAAAGTCGAAGTGCGCGGCGAGACCTACACTCCTCCCCAAATCTCCGCAATGGTTCTTCAGTATTTGAAGAAAGCCGCGGAAGATTATCTTGGTGAGGAAGTGACAGAGGCCGTGATTACGGTTCCTGCATACTTCAATGACTCACAGCGCCAGGCAACGAAAGATGCTGGCGAGATCGCCGGACTGACGGTTCGCCGTATTATCAATGAGCCGACAGCTGCGTCCTTGGCCTATGGCCTCGACAAGCAAAAAGAAGAGAAAGTCGCTGTGTTTGACCTTGGTGGTGGAACCTTCGATATCTCGATTCTCGAGCTCAGCGGCGACGACGAAGACCGCACGATCGAAGTGATCTCAACGAACGGTGACACTCGCCTTGGTGGAGACGACTTTGACGAAGTGCTTATCAATCATATCGCTGACGAGTTCTTAAAGGACAAAGGAGTCGACCTCCGCAAGGATCGTCTGGCCCTACAGCGCCTCAAAGAAGCCTGTGAAAAGGCCAAGTGCGAGCTTTCAGCGAGCATGAGCACACAAATCAACCTGCCTTATATTGCGATCATCGACAATGTGCCTGCGATTCTCCAAATGGAGATCTCTCGCGCTAAGTTTGAGTCTTTGGTGGCCGACCTCGTGAAGCGTTGCGAAGATCCTTGTCGTAAGGCTCTGAAAGACGCCAAGCTGTCTCCAGCTGAGATCAACGAGGTTATCTTCGTTGGTGGCTCAACTCGCATGCCTTGCGTCCAAGAGGCTGTCGAGAAGATCTTCAATAAGAAGCCAAACAAGAGTATCAACCCCGACGAAGCCGTCGCCATGGGCGCTGCTATCCAAGGTTCGATCCTCGCTGGTGATCGCAGCGACCTCCTCTTGATCGACGTGACTCCTCTCTCTCTCGGTATCGAGACTGCGGGTGAGATCATGACTGTCATGATTGAGCGCAACTCAGCGATCCCAACCAAGAAGACTGAAATCTTTACGACAGCGGCTCCAAACCAGCCCGCCGTGGACGTGAAGGTCTTCCAGGGTGAAGCGAAAATGGCTCGCGGAAACCGTATGCTCGGCGTCTTCAAGCTCGACGGCATTCCTCCAGCTCCTGCTCGCGTTCCTCAGATCGAAGTGACCTTCGATATTGATGCCAACGGTATCTTGAATGTCTCTGCAAAGGACCTGGGAACAGGGAAAGAGCAGAAGGTCACGATCCAGGCTTCTTCTGGTCTCACGAAAGACGACATCGAAAAGATGAAGTCCGACGCTGCGGCCAACGCCAAGGAAGACGAAGCCGCCTTCAATCTTGCCTCAGCAAAAAATAAAGCTGACGCGATCGTTTCTGGGACTGAAAAACAGATCACAGATATGGGCGACAAGATTCCTGCTGAGACCAAGAGCCAGCTCGAAGAGAAAATCGAAGCCATTAAGAGCATTAAAGAGACCGGCGACGCCGACGCGATTAACGCGGCGATTGACGACCTCGAAAAAGTCGCTCACGCAATGGCCGAAGAGATGTACAAGAACATGGGCCCAGAGGCTCAAGCAGCAGCCGCAGCAGCCGGCGCCGGGGCTCCACCCCCCGCAGGCGACGAAGGCAACGCAGACAATGAAGACGTGATTGACGCGGACTTCAAAGTCAAATCGTGAGCCGCCGTCTGATCCGCATAAAATAAGGATTCGCCCTCAAGTTTGGGGGAGACATGGGGGAGACAAGCTTTAGCTTGCTCCCCTGCTTGTTTTCGACGGTCACTCACAGCCTTGACCGCTTCGCCAAGCTCGTCGCATCTAGCGTTTTGTTGGTAAGCATGGTAGACCTTTATGTCCTTGTGCCCGGTAACCCTCCTCGCTGTGTTAGTGGGGACTCCGGCTCGGTAAGCAGTGGTGACCCATGCCCGACGGAGGGAGTGAGTATCGAGGTTTTCTGGATCAAGAACCCCTATTGCCTTGATCGCTCTCTTGAGGACATCCCTGACAGACTCAATTGCCACCGGTCGCTTAGGGCTGCGACAGTTCGGAAATAGGAGACCATGTAAGTTGGGTTTTGGTAGCAGCTTGGCAATTTCAGGTGTTATCGGCATTGACCTAGGTTCTTTGTTCTTGAGATCACACCAAGCTCCGTTATCCTTACCAATCCACTGTTTGCGGTATGTGATTGCTGGGTTGGGATCACGTTTGATGTCCCGCTCGCGAAGACCGATGACAGCGCCCACCCTAGCCCCTGTGTCGGCAAGTAACGTCAGTACAGCTTCCCAACGTCCATTGAGGTATGTTTTTGACCATTCGAGGATCTTGTAAACCTCTTCGTCTGTGTACGGGCGTTTCTCTGTCTTAGCGTTTGTAATTTTGTCTAATTTTGGCCAAGCCCTGTTAACAAGTTTTCGACGATGAGCCCAAGTCCAGGCGGCTTGCGCCTGCTGAAAATAGGACCTAGCAGTATTGCGTTTACGTGGTTTTCCATCGTTACGAAGAATTTCACCCTGACCATCGAGTAGATGTGACTCTGTCAGTTTAGATATTGGGATTTCCGCGAGACTTGTCTTAGAAAAGGCTTTATACACCGCTTCTCGGTTCTTGATAGTATTTGGGGATAGTTGCTTGCTCAAAGCTTCTTTGTCAATCCAACGTCGGATGATTCCGGGCAAAGTGGGATCTTTCAAACTTGATTGCGGTCCCGCATTCAGATCCGATTCCCAAATAGCACGAAGCCTCTCTGCCTCTGTCCGATCAGTTGTCTCTGTGGATAGTCTTAGTTCTTCCCATTTCCCCGAAGAGGTGCGACGTTTAGCGCGAAGAGAGAGGACACGTTCGCGAGTCCTCTCTCTTGGTTTACTTATGTATACTTTCCAGCGAAATTGTTCTTTCATATTTCGACCCTTCCTCTTGAATGATACGGGCAGTTTGTCAGGCGCGCTTTCTTAAACGACGGATCTTTTCGCGGCTCGCTTGGATGTGTGTTGCAATGTCGGATGCTCGGGGATTAGAGGCGACTCTTTGAACCGTCTCCCATATCTGATCTTGATGAAACCTATAGTGGTTTTTGGGAGTCCTTCCGAAGGGTATAAGGTCCCCGGTTTTGATCCAACGCCTTACTGTTTCCTGACCCACGCCAACCCGATTAGCAAACTCCCGTGTAGATAGGAGGCGAAAGTTATCAGTCATTGCTGGTTCCTTTCTGCGGCTCTCGGCCAAGTTGGATAGCGAGCGCCTTTACGTCTGATTCTCGCCAACAACGGCGTCCTCGAACGATAGGTGGGGATACCTGTCGAGTTCTGCGAAGGATAGCGTTTAGTTGAGGTTCTGTAAATTCGAATAGACCCGCAACTTCACCTGTGCGGAGTGCTCTTTTAGGGTGCTTCATGTTGATCTCCTAACGTTGTTTGAGGTTCGGCGACGACGCCGACAACGACATTAGGAATACAGGATACTGTGTGACGTGGTAAATCCGCTCTCTGTGACTATTTGCGTCACAACAGGGAGGGGAATTCGAGCCAATAAAAGCTGACGTTCTTCTTTGGTTGCTCAGATATCACAAGATGTCGGATTGTCTGAGGCATTTCCGCTACTCGATTTGAGACTTTTTCGCCTTTGCTTTGGCCCATTTCCTTAACGATTTCTGTCGCTCGGAGTCGAGTTGGATAATATTTGTGCAACGCTTTCAGAACTCGACAAGCTCTACCCTTGAGAAAATAGGGCTCGCCATCGAGGAGAACTATTCCTTCCTGTTCGCCAGTTTTGAATTCCAAACGGAGTTCTGGTCG